>JBEKLI010000205.1:0-4774 GCA_050010275.1 Desulfomonilia bacterium
GAGCTCTGTGGCGCCTTTCTCATCCGGCAGCCCTCCGAGACCGTCCAGAACGAGCATGAGTATCTTCTTATCGGATTGGACATGGAGTTCTTTCATCAGATCGATCTGTTTCATGTATCACTCCTTGACGTGGGGAAGAATAGGTACCGGAAAGGTGCAGATACCGAAGAAAAACATATACAGGCTTTAAAAAAAAATTCAAGCGCCGATCAGGTAATACCATGCTTGAAGGAATTTTCGATACAGGACCTGGCCCTTTCAAAAGTCTTCTCCCTGCCGATGCTCTTGGTCAAGTGGTGGCCGAAGGTGAGGTTCTGAGACAACCAGGCAATAGCGGTCTTGAACCGCTTGAGCGCCACATCCGGCGGAAAATGGACACCAAGAAGCCGGTGCAGATCGAGCATCACATGCATGAGTGAGGGCGGATTATCCGGGTCAACACCTGCAAGGAGTGCCTTGATGTCACGGAAGATCCAGGGCTGGATCACGGCCTGCCTGCCCGCCATCACCCCGTCGCACCCGGTCAGCCTGAACATCTCCAGGGCATCAGAGGCGGTCCTGACATCGCCGTTACCCACCACCGGTATATCCACTGCATCCTTAAGGGCGGCGATGTACTCCCATTTTGCCTTTCGCGACATGCCGTCTTCAACGGTCCGGGCATTGAGCACGATGAATTCGACTCCCGATTCCACCAGCATGGAAGCAAACTCCAGCATGGCCTTTACATCCGGTTTGTAACCGATCCTCATTTTTACGGACAGGGGGCGATCGACCGCCTTCCTCACCGCTGTAATCACTTCCTGAGCCCTGGATGGGTCCTTCATGAGTCCGGCGCCCCAGCCGTGGCAGGTAACCTTGTTGAGCCAGCATCCCATGTTGATATCTATGCCAAATGGACCAAAACCGTCGAGTTTGGCTGCGGACTCCTGCATCTTTTCAATGTCATTGCCTGCAATCTGAAAGATGAGGTCATCAAGCCTGGTCCATTTCAGATAGGAAGAGGTTCCGGGCTTCTCCCCCGGTACGATGCGGGCATTAAGCATCTCGGAGTAGAAAAGATCACAGCCCGAGAACGAACGCACGAGCTCCTGATAAGCCACATGGCTTAAATCCACCATGGGAGCCATGAAAAGCGCGTGCTCAGGGAAAAGCGGCATTCGCTTTTTACGATGCCTTGGGATTCCTCAATATCACCAGGGCATCCACAGCAATGGGCATGTCTTCGTGGATGATGAGCGGGTTGATATCGATCTCGGCCACCTCGTCGATCTCAAGCCCGATCCTCCCGAGGTTGATCAGCGCCTTTGCAAGGACGTCCCTATTCACGGCCGGCTTGCCCCTGAAGGCGTCCAGGAGCTTCCTGGCCCTGATCTCGTCCATCATCTCCAGCGCATCCCGCATCTCCAGGGGCGCAACCCTGAAGGTGACATCCTTCAACACCTCGGTAAAGATGCCCCCGAGTCCGAACATCACACAAGGGCCGAACTGGGGGTCGCGGATGAGGCCCGCCACCAGCTCGCGCTCGCCCTTGACCATCTGCTGGACAAGAATTCCGTCAAGCTGGCCCTTGCCGCGCTCTTGAAGTGCATTATATGCCTTCTCCAGGGCCTGATCATTATCAATACCGAGCTCGATGAGCTTGTGCTCGGTCTTGTGGGTCAACGTGCGGGAAGATCCCTTGAGCACTACCGGGTAGCCGATCTCCTTAGCGTAAGAGATGGCATCCTTGATGCTGGTTGCAACGAACTCCTTGGTCACCGGGATGGAATAGGCATCCAGGAGGCGCTTGGATTCATACTCGTTGAGGGCCTTGTCGCCTCTTTTCAGTGCATCTTCAATGATCTTCATAGTATCTCCCTATCCTGACGGTAATGACTTAGGTATTACTAGCACAAAAATGCAAATCATGTGAATGCTTATCTGATAAGTCCCGTAACAATGGAGCACTCCCCATTGAGGGTAATTCTCATTATTTAACTCACTTCCCTTCTGGGTGAGCTCCTTGACGAAGCATGCCGCACGGTATACTTTGCTTGTCATGCAAGCTTCTTATGCGTAGCATAAGGGGGTATTGTCTGAGGTAGCATGAGGCTGGTGGTAACCGAGATCTTTTATTCCCTCCAGGGTGAAGGGCCTTTCATCGGCCTGCCCGCCATATTCATCCGTCTCGGCGGATGTATCGAGCCCTTGTGCCCATGGTGCGACTCTGAATATGCATGGCATGAATACACTGAAATGGATACTGATGAGATTTTCTCTCTGATGAATAATTATGTTTGCAGGGATGTGGTCATCACCGGTGGGGAACCATTCCTCCAATGGGGATCCGGGCTCAAGGATCTTCACTCTGTGCTTGTCAAAAGCGGATACCGCATCTTTTATGAAACGAGCGGCAAGGTTGACATTCCAAACCTTGAGGATGCAATTATTGTAATGAGCCCTAAAAACATTGATGGAAAATGGCATATCCCTTTGGGAAACATAGGCAAGGCCCATTACTTCAAATTCGTGGCTGATAATGCGGAATCGTTGAATGAGATCGAAGAGTTTGTGAAGGAACATACTATCGCGAGAGAGCAGGTGCTCATCATGCCCCTTGGCAAGACCAGGGAGGATCAGCTTAAAAGGATGGAGATGGTGTTCACCTTCTGCAGGGTGCATGGCTACCGGATGACACCACGGCTCCATGTGCTTATCTTTGATGATAAAAGAGGTGTATGATGAATGATGCGGTGCTCCTCCTCTCCGGCGGTATGGACTCGGGCGTCATGCTGGCATGGACAAGGACCCGCTTCGGACGCATGCATGCCTTGAGCTTTGATTATGGCTCAAAGCATGCTGCAAAAGAGCTCATCTTTGCGGAAAAACTTGCAGATACATATGCCGCTGCCTTCACAAAGGTCGAGCTGAGCTTTATCAACACACTCTTCTCCTCCAGCCTGCTGAAGTCGGGTGAAAAGATCCCCGATGGCCCCTACAGGACCGATTCCATTTCATCTACCGTGGTGCCCTTCAGGAACGGGATCATGCTTGCCGTTGCCGCGGGCTATGCAGAGACACATCAGATCCCTCTTGTGCTCATCGCATCCCACTCGGGTGACCATCCCATCTATCCTGACTGCACGTTACCATTTACCGAAGCCATGTCGCAGGCTGCCGCACTCGGCACCTTCACCAAGGTGAAGATAGAGGCGCCATTTGCAGGGTTTGACAAGAGACGGATAGCCAGCATCGGCAGGGAGCTGGATTTCGATTTCACCAGGACATGGTCGTGCTACAAGGGTTTGGATCTGCATTGCGGAACATGTGCCACCTGTCTTGAGAGGAAATACGCCCTGGAGTTTGATGCGGGCCTTGACCCCACGAGGTACCTTGGATGAGTGAGCTTCCACTTGGGAAAAAGGCCTCGCAACCAAAGGGGCGCGATACTTCGGTGCTTTATCCCATCCCCAGAAAGACTTACCCGGTTCCGATCTACGGGTATGACCTCTGGCGGTCTTACGAACTCTCATGGCTGAACGACAAAGGCATGCCCCAGGCAGGTATCCTAGAGGTCGTCTACCCGGTTCAGAGCAGGTGCATCGTAGAGTCGAAATCACTTAAACTCTATCTCGGCGGCCTCTCATATGAGAGATTCAGCATGGCCTCATTACTTGAGAAGACCATCAGAGAAGATCTTGAGCATATCCTTGTACCCAAGTGGATCTCGGTTCATATAATAGGGCAGGAGAATTTTCCTCAAATGATCTGCCTGCCGCATCCCGAAGGTATATGCCTGGACACCCTGGATAGTAGTATCGACACCTACCAAAAAGATCCGAACCTCCTATCATGCGAACAAGACATTTTAGATGAAGCGCTCTACTCGGATTTGTTGAAGACCAATTGCCCCATTACAAGGCAGCCTGACTGGGCGAGTGTGGCTATACGCTACCGGGGAAGGACTATTGATCATGAATCTCTTATTAAATATCTCTGTTCATACCGGGATCACGAGGGTTTTGCAGAGGAGGTTTGCGAGCAGATATTTATCGATCTCATGGAAAGATGCTCGCCGGATATACTTTCAGTGAGGTGTTTCTACACGAGGCGGGGCGGGATCGACATAAACCCCCTTCGGTGCACACATCCCATCGGGCCCGATGATATCGACCGGGCAAGGCTCATCCGTCAATAAAGCCATCCTCCTTAAGATTACCTCATGGAGGCGGTCCGATAGGACAACTGGGGGAAAATGGGGGGGTAAAAGAGTAACATCATGCGCTTCAATGCGCCGTGACTGAAACTGTACCTTTGATATCTGCATGAAATCCGAGTATGACAAGGTCGCCAAGGCTTGGACCGGTCGTATCGTTTCCAATACGAATGGCACCGATAGAAAACCGGTCGATGTTGATGGTCATATCGATCAGGTGGGTACCGAGGCCCATTGACCCAAGGCCCATCAACCCGAGGCCCATCATTCCGAGACCAGGTATTCCGGGGCTGGTTAATTGATTAACCATGTTTGTATTCGGGGCGGTGGTATTTCTTGAGGTCACGGAGCCCTGGATCGTTACGTCGCCATAATTTAAAATCCCACCCATCACCGGCATGTTGTCTATATGAGAGTTGAATGCCGCAGTGGTATCTTCGGCGAATCCTGCCTGACCAATGACCTCGCTTAACTGGTCATCCGACAGAGGGACCATCTTGGCCATCCCTGTGAGTGGAAGCATGAGCAGTCCGATCATGCAGAGAGCAGCGAGGAGGCTTGTTCTTTTCATTGTAA
>JBEKLI010000206.1:0-4706 GCA_050010275.1 Desulfomonilia bacterium
ATGTCTTCCTCGTCGATCCGCTCGGCCTTTATGATACCCGAGACGATCTTGGCCCGGTCAACGGGCTGCATAAGCCCTGCGGGCAGGTCGCCGATGACGGCCTGGGAGTCATCGTCAATAGGGAGCTCGAAGGCGTATACATAGTCTATACCAAGCCTTTTCTTCAGGGCATTGGTGAAGAAGCTGAAACCACCTGATATAAGGCCGATCTTGTACCCCATGATCTTGAGCGTCTGCAGAAGCTCCTGGGTGCCCTGGCTTATCTCGGTTGCATTCATGACCGTATCGATCACCGACAGGGGCAGCCCTTCGAGCAGCGAGGCGGTTGCATGCATATAGGCGAGGTCCGTCTCGTCGCTGCCTGAGCGCATCAGCGCCTCAGGCTTGATGAGGGCCTGTTTCATGACCTCGCGCATGGTGGTGCTGTCCATGAAGCTGTGCGCTATGTCGAACATGATGATCTTCTTCTTTTTGTTGAATACGTCCTCGGCCTGGAACATGCTGGAGATCTGTATGGAGAGCATGGTATCGCGGATGGCAGCCTTCAGGTTATCCGTGGGGAGTGCACTGTGGCTTACGTCGCACATGAGATCCATGAGAAAGATATTCTCGCGCGCCACCACCTCGGATACCTCTATGTTGATGTTGTATGTGCCGAGCTTTTCCGTAATGGCGGCAATGATGCCTGCCTTGTCCTTGCCCACGAGCGTCACCAGGATGTTCTTCTTTTCAAGACCGCGGGGGATCGGGGTGTATTTCTCAATGGAGAGCTTCAGGCCGGTATCAGAGGCGATCTTGTCCACCAGGCCTCTGAATTCCTTGACGGATACCGTGGCCTTGGCCAGGTCCACCACAAGGTAGATGGTGACGAGCCCATGCAGCACATCCTGGCGCATATCCACGATGTTGCCCTTGACCTGTGCGATAGGGGAGGTGATGGCCCCCACGAGCCCCACTGAATCCGTCCCGATACCATAGACAATATAGAGCATGCTGTTCATTGTGCTGCTCCTCATGTGAAGTTATTAAACGGTAAAGAACATAAAGTCATCTTCGAAAACAGCCCCTTCAGGACTTAAATACGCCAAGCTTGATGGGCAGCCACCAGGTGATGCCATAGATGATAGTCTTGATGAGGGCCTTTCGGGGGGTGATACCTGCCGCCGCACAAACCCCGCGTGACACAAGAAGCTCGAGGGGATGGCCGAACAGCCAGGTGAATGCTACAGACTTCCAGAGCTTCTTGAGTGTCTCATTCTTGTAAGGCTTGACCAGGCCGGCTACGGTGAAGATCCATCCACAAACAGCCCCTGCCATCATCAAATACCAGAACCCCTTGCTCTTGAGCATAGCGCCCCCTTTTCAATGCAATCAATACATGAAATTGTAGCAGAGTAGTGGTGCGGATGCGAGGTGAAAAATTTTATTGCGTACGGTTCAAGGGACAGGGAACCACATCCGGGTCCCCTGTCCCTCAACCCTTGACCTATGAGGATTTCTCCTTCTTTGTCTCCCCTGCGAGGAAATTCGCGTCCTGGTATGCAGGATTCGGATATGAGTAAAAACCTTTGCTCGTCTTGTACCCCAGTTCACCCCTGTCAACATACTGCTTAAGGAAATCGGCGTTTTGCTGGGACTGCTGGTCTCCCGCCTGCTTGGCCCAGTAGTCGGTGATGGTCCATACGGTCTTCAGACCTATCTGGTCCATGAGGCCGAAGGGGCCGATGGGCATATGCGTGATCCCGATCCAGGCCCTGTCGATATCCTCGACAGAGCTGACGTCCTTGGATGCCAGGGACATGGCCGAGAAGAAGAGGCTCGAGAGCATGGTATTGAACACGTACCCGTAGTTTTCCCGGTGGAGCATGATGACGATCTGACCGATGCTCACGGCAAAGTCATGGACGAGCCGTGTCACCTCTGGCGCGGTTCCCGGGTGCGGCATGACATCAACGATATTGCTGACCCTCAGGTCGTGGAAGTGGAGCGCTGCCAATTTTTCAGGCCTGCCTGAGGCCTCGGCAAACATGGAGGGTACGAGATAGGAGGTATTGGTGGTAAAGATGGTTCGCTCGGGGCAGAGTTTATTGAACTGGGCGAACACCTTGCCTTTCAGGGCCGGATCTTCCGGCACCGACTCACTGATAATGTCAACGTCCTGAGCCGCCTTGGCAGGCTCTGTTGTGGACGTGATCCGGGCAAGGGTCTCTTTGAGCTGCTCCTGGGTGAGGCGTCCGGTGGATGCATACCAGGAGGCGAGCTTGGTCACACGTTTTATCGCGTCAGTAAGGATATCCCGGGATATATCATAATACACCACCTCGTATCCGTTCATGGCGCACTGCAGCCCGATCTGCTGGCCCATAGTTCCGGCGCCCAGGATAAGCACGCGTTTGATGTCTTCAATCTTCATATGGTTTTCCTCTTAGGTTTTTGATTAGTCTGTAAGGGTACTTTCCTCTAATACTAAGCCCAATTAAGTTATCAACCATGTCATTTCGAGGGAATGAAATGACTGAGAAATCTTAAGAAACAAAGATTTCTCGCTGCGCTCGAAATGACACATCGTGTAAATCTGCATGCTGATATTATGCCAGGGCGCCGCCGTCCACCACGAAACTCGCACCGGTCGTAAACGATGCCGCATCCGATACCAGGTAGAGCACCACTCCGGCTATCTCCATGGGCTGGGCATGCCTCCCCATGGGTATCATCTTAACGGCTATGTCGTGGATGGCTTCATTATCCATGATCGCCTTGGAAAAGTGGGTTTCCACCAACCCGGGCAGCAATGCATTCACCCGGATGTTCTTGTGGGCCAGCTCCTTGGCAAAGGCCTGGGTCATGGAAATAAGACCCGCCTTGGTGATGGAGTAGATCCCCTGGAGCAGCGCAGGCTTCACCCCGTTGACCGAAGATACGTTCACGATTGATCCACTGCCTGATTCCGCCATGAGCTTGGCTGCATGCTGTATCAGAAAGAACGGCCCCTTCAGGTTCACGTCAAAGGTCTTGTTCCAGATCCCCTCGTCCGCTCCCAGCATCTCGCCAAAATAGGGATTGGTGGCTGCATTATTTATGAGGATATGGAGCTTGCCGTGCCTCTCCTTGATCCGGCCGAACAGACCCTCTATCTGCTTGAGGTCCCCCACATGGCAGGCCATTACCTCAGCCTTGCCGCCTCGGGAGGCGATCTTCTCCGCAACCTCTGCCAGCGCATCCGCCTTCCGGCTCACGAGGATACAGTGCGCCCCGTAATCGGCCAGCGTTACGGCTATGGCCTCTCCTATCCCCCGGCTGGCCCCTGTCACCACTGCTATCTTTCCCTTTAAGCTGAAATCCACCTTGTCCATGTTCGTCTCCTCTATGTATTTCTGTGAGGGCTAGAAGGCCCTCGTTGTGTTTATGCCAACATCACCTCGGCCCATCCATTTTCCAACATGGTGCACCATTCCCGCCTCACCATGTATCGATGAACGGGCGACCGGCCTTCGGGGTTGAACCGGCCGGGAGAGACTTCAGGCTGCGCATGATCCACCGGCGCGTATCCGCCGGGTCGATCACGGCGTCGATCTCGAGGTAAGAAGCCGTATTGATGGCCTTACCCCCTTCATAGGCCTGGCCTACGAGAAACTTGAAGGATGCTTCACGCTCCGTGGGATCGTTAATCGCCGCGAGCTCTTTTCTGAAGGCGTGCTTAACAGCCCCTTCGAGGCCCATGGCACCGAATTCCCCTGAGGGCCAGGAGGCAGTAAAGAATGAGTCATGGAAGCCGCCGCCCGCCATGGCCATCGCTCCAAGACCATAGCCTTTGCGCAAAACGACCGTGAAGAACGGGACCTGTACATGTGCCCCGGTAACAAACATCCGGCATACGTGACGGACCTGCGCACGTGTCTCTATTTCGGGGCCCACCATGAACCCCGGTGTATCGCACAGAGAAATGATCGGCAGTCCATGTGCATTGCAGAGCTGCATGAATCGTGCGGCCTTGTCTGCCGCATCCGCTTCTATAGCACCGCCGATATGCATGGGATTGTTTGCCATTACACCGAAGGGCCTTCCTTCGATCCTGAGAAGCGCTGTGATCATTCCCGGCGCGAACTGACGCCGCAACTCCAACACTGAACCGGTATCAGCGAGCATCTCGATAACGGCGTGCATGTCATAAACGCGCACCCTGTTTTCCGGGATTGCCCGTCGAAGCAGGCGCTGGTCCACAGCCTCCCAGAGGGATGTCGGGCCCTGGCAATACGAGAGGTATTTCTTCGCGACTGCCACTGCCTCGGCCTCATCGGCAACGGCAATATCGACGACGCCGTTCCGCGTCTGAACATCAATCGGACCGATATCTTCAGTCCTGGCTGCGCCGAGCCCCCCGCCTTCGATCATTGCAGGTCCGCCCATGCCGATATTGGAATTCTCGGTGGCTATGATCACATCGCAACAGCCAAGCAATGCAGCGTTTCCTGCAAAGCACGGTCCCGATACAATGCCGATGAGCGGGACTTTGCCGCTGAGACCCGCAAACCGGCTGAAAGTAGTGATATCGAGGGCTGCAACCACATTTGCATCGGTGTCACTCGGCCTTCCCCCTCCGCCTTCGGCGAACAGGGCCAGCGGCAACTGCCATTCGTGCGCCACGGTAAGCATGCGGTCCATTTTCTTGTGGTTCATCAAACCCTGGGTCCCGGCCAGCACGGTAT
>JBEKLI010000207.1:0-4705 GCA_050010275.1 Desulfomonilia bacterium
CTGCGGTGCTTCGTGCCGTGGTGGAAAAGGTAGAGACCATGCGGCCCGGGTCAATCGTTGTGGGTGACAACCCTGGCCTGTTCAATTATGGGGCAAACGAGGAAAGCTTTCAAAAGACCTGTCGACAGCCTCGCGTACATTCTCATAGGTTGCAGGATGGATCATCACTTTCGCCATGGTTTAGTCCCTCTCGGTATGATTCTTTTTAGCCGGCCGGCCGGTGAATAGACGTAAAAAGACCGTGGGTATCGGTGTTTCAAAACGCAGTTCTTTGCCGGTGATCGGATGCCGGAATGCAAGGACCCGGGCATGAAGGCCCAGACGTTTCATCGGGTTTTTTCTGCTGCCATATTTCTTATCACCTATTATGCTGTGGCCGAGGTCTTTCATATGGATACGTATCTGATTCTTACGTCCTGTTTGAAGTTTCACCTCCAGCAGCGAGCAGACAGTATTTTTTTTGATCACCCGGTAGTGGGTTACAGCTTTCTTACCGTCACCGGGAGTAGGGCTGGAGTACATGACATGGGCCTTGTTTTCCTTCAGCCAGGAGGTGATGGTACCGCGCTCCTGTGGTATGAGTCCCTCTACAACCACAACATAACTTCGTTCAATGACATCTTCATCCCAGGCATGTTGCAGCAGTTGTTGTATTTCTTTGTCCTTTGCAAACATCATTATTCCTGAAGCCTCTCGATCAAGACGATGAACCACGAAGATGCGGCCCTTAGGGTTTGTCTTTTTTAACTGGTCACTCAATATTCTAAAAGCGGTCCGTTCATTTTCTTTGTCCGTAGCAATGGAAAGCAACCCGGGCGGTTTTTCAATTATTATTAAATAAGGGTCCTCATAGAGTATCTTCATCCCTCTGTGGGGGCTTTCCTGCAGCACCTTTGACCAGTTTATTACTACCTGCTGGCCCGGCTTAAGCCGATGATTGAACTGAGTCGTTACTCTATAGTCCACAGATACCTGATGATGTGCCAGGAGAGACTTGATAGTCTTACGGCTTTTATCAGGCATCTGATCGAGCAGATAGTTCATAAGCTCGGCTGGCTCCATAACCGCAAAAAAGGTCTGCTTGACCTTTCCTCCTGCAGGCCTTAACCGATTCCGAGATATGTCTATCATGATTTCCCTTGCAAGAAGATCTTTCCTGTATTCTCTATCAGGACTGTTCTTTCTCTGTAAGGAAAAAAACGTCAAATAAAGAAATGCCTCTTGACTCTCGACTTGTCGATCCCTACTAGTCGGGCAGCAAATGAACCAAGAAAGGAGTAAAAGCCATGAAGAATATAAAAATTTTATTGGCCACAGTAGTTTTCCTCTTGGGTGTAGGGTTTAGTTTGTATGCTTCAGAATTGGCTGTTGAAGATATGGGTGCTGGTGCCCTCAATATCAACACTGCGAGTGTTGAAGAGCTTAAGATGGTACCGTTCATTGACAGCCAGACCGCACAGAACATCGTGGACTTCAGGGAATCACACGGCCCCTTCGGCTCTGTCGATGAGCTCTTAGAGATCAAGGGAATAAGTCGTTCTTTATTGATCGACTTAAGATCCCACCTGATTCTTGAAGGGGATTCAACGTATAATCCATATGGGACGTTATAAATCGACGTTATAAATCCCGGATCGGGGATCCATACATGGGTGGGTCCCCGTCATGATAAAGTCGGAGTAATCGTACGATATAAGAAAAAGGAGGGCAACAGGACTTTTAAAAGAATTGTAGACTACAAGAAAAACACGGGTGATATAATTATCATTCCCGTGTTTTTTTGTAATTCTGCCTATTCCATAACCACGAGCATGCGGCAGTCGGTGCAGTCAAAGGCAAGCCTGAAGCGGCGATGAGAGTTTTCGATAAAGAGGGGCGCAGGAAGAAGCGCAGGAGTTTTCGCTCGGAGACATGCAGACAGGCAGCGGCGCACGCAGTGTTTGGTGGTCATGACGACGGTCCCGGGCACAGGCCCTTGCAACTCAAAGGCAGGTTTAATGGCGGATACGCCATGCTTCCGGTAGAACTCGCAAGCGGCCTCATTGCTGATGTTATAGCTGTAGTCAAGCTCTATCACAGGGTATCGGACCATGGAGTCCGGCATGGACTCTCGTGTGAGCCGCTTATAGGTTTGATCACGAATAGTTTCCAGTTTGGCGATGAGTTCGCGGCGTAGCCTGTTAAGCGCGGATGTGCGGAGGAAATAGGGCTTGGTCTCCATCTTCAAGGATGCAAGGTAAAACATGCTGCTGGCCAGCTTGGAAAGTTGTTTTTTTATGGTATCCATAGCAGCTTCGGGTTTTTCGGCGGGTTCCTTGGCAATAGGGAGGGTGATGGATGCGTGTATGCCGTCCTCATCAATGCCCTCAAGCTCAAAGCCATCCGGGGTCTGACGAAAAATGAGATGCAGAGCAAGCCTGCGCACAGCGGTAAGACCTTCAAGCTGCTTGAGAAATTGATGGTCGTGGTTGCGGAAGATTATCATTCCAAGCCTGAGCCCATTTAACGTCAGATGTACCTTGACATGTTTGCCGACAACCCTGACCACCTGCAGGCCCTGGAGTTCTTTCTTCTCGTCAAAAAAGCACAACCCATCTCCAGGGTTGATGGTATCGGCTCCTCCGGCCAGTTCGAACCAGTTTGGACCGCATCGTGTGACCGTTCCGATTTTTTCACCAATGGACTTGGGTGTATCAGGCGACCAGATGTTGTGGGTATTACCATCGAGAAGATAGTCGGTGGCACCACGGTTGAATGTTTTAGAAGGGCTGGGGGTGAAGAAAATCTCGGCACGGCCGCTGGAGGCGCGTTGTAGATCGTCTCGGGTATTAAGAATTGTATCGATCCTGATGCGGTAAAAGGCAGTGACGTTCTTGACATAGGCGATGTCTTTAAGCCGGCCCTCGATCTTAAAGGCGGTGATGCCCGATGCAATCAGGCCGGACAGATAATCGCTGCGATCCATATCCTTGAGACTCAGGAGGTGGCGTTTATGTTCAATCACTCGCCCTTGATCATCAATAAGGGTCCATGGAAGCCGGCAAGGCTGGCCGCAAGCCCCTCTGTTGGCGCTACGACCGCCGAGGGCGGCACTCAAGTAGCAGCGGCCGCTGTAGCTCACACACAGTGACCCATGTACAAAGGCCTCCAGCTCGATCCCTGTATTGCGGCGGATCTCGCTGATCTGCTCCAAAGAGAGCTCTCGCGCCAGGATGACACGATGGAATCCCACCTGTTCCAGAAAACGGATATGGGCAGCATCGGCGTTGTGCATCTGTGTGCTGGCTATGAGTGGCAGGGGCGGCAGATCGAGCTCAAGCAGGCCCATGTCCTGGATAATCAGCGCATCTACCCCGGCCTCCCAGGCCTGTCGGGCAAGTGTCTGGGCGGCTTTCAATTCATTGTTGAAGAGGATGGTATTAAGCGTTAGATATACTTTGGCCCTGTAGAGATGGGCATATCGGGAAAGCCTTTCGATGTCTCTCATGGGGTTGCCGGCTGCAGCCCGGGCGCCGAAGGATGGACCACCCATGTATACCGCATCCGCACCGTGATCTATGGCGGCTCTGCCGCATTCAAGATCTTTGGCCGGCGCAAGGAGTTCTATGGGTGTCATGTCAAGTCATCTAGTACAAGCCTCTATTGCATGACAATACCTAATCCTGGTGCAGGACCAGGGGAGGGATATCAATATCATCAGGAAGTTGTTTTTTCATTTTATCAAATCCTTTTTTTGCAAGAACCTTGCAAATAATTGTATGGAGATTTATTGATTATGTGTGAATAAAAGGCAAACGAGAGTATGTATTGTGGCCGTTATCATTATACTGATAATGATACTGTTCCCCCCGTTTCATGTCGTGTATGCCCCGAGAATTGTTATACATGAAGGTTATCATTTCCTGTATAGCCCGCCAAGCTTTCAAGACAGGATAGTTGCATCGGTAGATATAAAATCACTATTTGTGCAATTATTTGCCGTGATCATCCTTGCATCAATGCATCTGTATATCGTCCGTGACAAGCATAAACAGTGATTAAATGTGCAACGGTCCTTCACAGATCGTCTCCGAGAGCTTACGCCTGTTATTTGGTGATTCGCGTTCCTGGAGACTCTCGGGCAGTTCTTCCTTGTTACCGGGTTTACCTATTGCCGCCATCGCCTCAACATTGAACTCCTGGGGAATATTCAATACGCTCCGCGCCAGTTTATAATCGAATCCTTGCATCCCGTGCACAACGTAGCCTTTGAGCATACCCTGAAGTGCGAGGTTCTCCCATGCCGCACCGGTGTCATAGGAATGGGTGATTGACGGCTGGTTATTATGGTCGAAGGTTGTCTTGGAGATGAAAACCAGAAGCGCAGCTGCGTTTCGAGTCCAGACTTGGTTGGACTCAGTGAGCAGGCTGAAAAAAAGCGGCCAGTATTCGGTATTCCGTCTTGCATAAAGGATGCGCCACGGCTGGTTGTTGTTCGAAGATGGTGCCCATCGTGCAGCTTCAAATAGCACCCTGAGTTCCCCATCAGGGATCTCCTCACCCGACATAGCACGCGGCGACCAGCGGTCGAGGAAAAGTTTGTCAATAGGGTGGTCGGCTTGCCGTACGTCACTTCCTTTTATCATAGGCACGTCTTGTCTCCTCCTTCTTAATCGACAACACACCTTGTCTGATAAGCACTCGGGCTTTGCTCATGATCGTGAAG
>JBEKLI010000208.1:0-4664 GCA_050010275.1 Desulfomonilia bacterium
GACCACGGGAAGACCTCCCTGCTCGATGCCATCAGATCCGAAAACGTTATTGACAGTGAATTCGGAGGGATAACTCAACATATTGGTGCATATCAGGCGCAGTGCAAGGACAGGCTTATCACCTTCATCGACACACCCGGCCATGAGGCATTCACCTCCATGAGATCCCGCGGGGCTCAGGCCACTGACTTCGTGGTGCTTGTCGTTGCCGCAGACGATGGGGTTATGGACCAGACAAAAGAGGCCATAAATCATGCCCGGGCTGCCAAGATCCCCATCCTTGTGGCGGTGAACAAGATCGACAAACCCAATGCCAATCCCATGCGGGTCCGCGAGCAGCTCTCCGAACTCGGGCTCGTGCCGGAAGATTGGGGAGGAGATACCATTTATGTGGATGTGTCGGCAAAGAAGCACATCGGCATAGAAGACCTTCTGGAGATGATTCTGCTCCAAGCAGAAATCATGGATATCAAGGTCCAGGCAGACGGCCCGGCGAAAGGCGTGGTGCTGGAATCCAAACTCGACAAAAACAAGGGACCTATGTGCACCATGCTCATCCAGCAGGGCGAGTTAAAGAAGGGGGACATCTTCATTGTCGGATCCAGATGGGGCAAGGCAAGGGCCATGTATGACTTCAGGGGGGTGCCCATCGATCAAGCAACTCCGGCCACGCCGGTGGAGATCACTGGGCTAACAGAGCCGCCGTCTGCGGGAGACAGCATGTTTGTAGTGCCCAACGAGAAGAAGGCAAAGGAGATCATCGAGTACCTCCAGGAGAAGGTGAGCATAACCCGTCTCCAGGCGCCCGAGCAGAAGGCCCAGGTAACGCTGGAGGACCTTTACAACCAGGTGAAGGAGGGTAAGCTCAAGGAGCTCAGCCTGATCATCAAGGGCGACGTGCACGGAACCGTAGAGGCCATTGTCAATGCGGTCAAGGGCATCGATACCGGGGAAGACATGCGTATCAATGTGATCCATTCTGCAGTAGGCGGCATCACGGAGAACGACGTGCTCCTTGCCTCAACCTCCATGGCGATCATTGTCGGATTCAATGTAAGGCCCGAACCGAAGGTGAGGGACCTGGCCAAGAAGAGTAATATCGAGATCAAGCTGTATACCATCATCTATGATCTCATCGAGGACATCAAACAGGCATTACGCGGCATGCTCGAGCCTGTCTACCAGGAGGTCATACAAGGCAGGGCCGAGGTGCGGGATATCTTCAAGGTCCCCAAGATAGGAATTATTGCAGGATGCATGGTCACCGAGGGTACTCTGGTCAGAGGTGCCCAGGCACGTCTGCTGCGTGATAATGTGGTCATCCATGAGGGCAGGGTCGATTCGCTGAGGAGGTTTAAGGACGACGCGAAAGAAGTGGCAACGGGCTTTGAGTGCGGCATCAGTCTTGGAAACTACAACGATATCAAGGTCGGCGACATCATAGAGGCGTTCACCCAGGAGAAAGTGGAGAATGCTGCCACGTGGTGATAGGCGCCTGCGAGGTCCGGCTCATGATCCTCGGGGCACGGTCATTAAAAGAGAAGCGAAAAGTATTGAAATCTCTCAAAGACCGCCTGTCGAGGATGAACGTGTCCGTGGCGGAAGTGGACGACAACGACAAATGGCAGGCCGCAACCTTAGGCATAACGCTCGTGAGCAATGATGCAGGATTCGTCAATTCAGTGATCGACAAGATCATTCAAGGTGTTGAAGATAACGGCGAGGTAGAGATGCTCTCCAGCAGGATAGAGATTATACACATATGAAGATCTTAAGTGTACGGCAAGCCCGGGTGGGCGATCTCCTCAAGCAGACAATCGCAGAAATGATCCTTCGCAAAGTCAAGGATCCACGGGTGGAAGGGATCACCATCACGGGAGTTGATGTGAGTGTGGATCTGAAGAACGCCCGCATCTTTTTTTGTTTGATGGAAACGTCGAGGAAAGACGAGGCCTTGGATGGGCTCAAGAGCGCAGCAGGGTTCTTGCGGCATGAACTCAAGAAGGAACTGAGCCTGAGGGCCGTGCCGAGCCTGTTCTTTTCCTTTGATGAATCCTTCGATTATGGCTCCAAGATAGATGGTATCCTCGAGACCATTGGCAAACATGAAGACCAGGATAGCTGAGATCATACAAGAGCACCTCTCCTTCGAGATCATCACGCATGAGAGCCCGGACGAGGACGCCGTTGGCGCGTCAAGGGCTTTGGGTCTCGCGATTGTTGCCTTGGGGAAATCCGTCTGTCTTATCTATCCTACCCCCATTCCCGATGCACTCACCTTTACCGATACGCCGGTAGAACAAGACATTGATGCGCCGGAGATCTCCATCATGGTGGATGTCTCGGATATGGTCATGATCAAGAAGGTTAAGCCTAGGGGCAAGCTCGTGGTGATCGATCATCACAGGACAACAGGAGATATAGGATATGCCTCCTGGATCGATCCCGAGAGATCCTCGACCTGTGAGATGGTGTATGGTCTTCTGTGCGAGCTGAAGGTATCGATCACACCTTCGATTGCCTCGAACCTCTATATGGGACTCTTCGGAGACACCGGGGGGTTCATCCATGCAAACACAAACGCATACATCTTTCAAATAGCACACGAGCTAACCGTTTCGGGCGCAGATCCGCACAAAATTGCCTACCGGCTTAAAAAGACCAAGGCCATTGCCTTCTATCGCATCCTCTGCACGGTGATGAATCGCATGGTCATTCGTGGCGGCCTCTTTGCCAGCTATATATCTTTCGAAGAGGTCAAGGAGTTTAACGCCCGGCCTGAGGATGCATCCGGGATCGTGGAAGAGATGGCGTCCATAGCAAGCTCCAACCTTATTATTTTTCTTAAAGAGCTGCAAGAAGGCTCTGTCCACTGCTCCATCAGGAGCAAGGTCGCGGATGCCGCCCTGAAGACCGCCAGCGCCTTCGGAGGCGGCGGGCATGGCCTGGCGGCAGGCTTCACCGTGAAAGGCAAACCGGCAGACCTCATTCATGAAGTCATCAAGGAAGGTCTCAAGTGGCTCTAGACGGCATCGTGATCATTGACAAGCCCAAAGACATCACCTCTCGCAAGGCCGTGGATAAGGTAATGGACATCCTGAAGGTAAAGAGAGCGGGCCATTTCGGTTCTCTTGATCCATTCGCCACAGGTCTACTCTGTCTCGGCATTGGTCAGGGCACGAAGCTCCTGCCTTTCATGCAGACCCATCAAAAGGAATATATCGCGCTGATCGGATTTGAGATGTCCACAGATACGGATGATGTAACCGGCAAGGTTACAAAGCGGTTTGACTCTGTATCTATTGATCCGGGCAAGCTGACGGCATGGTTCGATGAAAATAGGGGGTGGATCAATCAGCTCCCGCCGGACTATTGTGCCCAGAAGCTCAACGGTAAACCCCTCTATAAGCTTAAAAGGGCCAACAAGGAAGTGAATCCCAGACCCAAGCAGGTCAACCTTGAAGATGCCGAGATTCTCCAAACGGGTCCTGACTGGGCATCTGTCCGTATCGTTTGCTCAAGGGGCACCTACATCAGGTCAATAGCCAGGGACCTCGGCTTGCATCTTGGATACGGGGGATACCTGCGGGAACTCAAGAGGATACGAAGCGAGGGGTTCAGCATTGAGCATGCAACCAGTCTCGACGAGCTGGTAAGGCTCGGGGAGCAGGCCGTTATCCCCCTTATAGACGCGCTTAACATCCCCAAGGCACGTGTGACGGAAATGGGCGAGAGGGGGGTCAGGGATGGACAGTCCATCCAGTTGTCCTGGGTCATCGATGATGTGGCGGCGCCCGAGGGCACATACGTGGCAGTGCTGAACATGCACGGGATCCTCCTCTGTATAGCAAGGGTGAACCGGGAGGGAGGCATCTGGGGACATATCTCCAGGGGATTCAAGCCTTATTAGCTATTTACAGCAGAAATTAAGGTGTGGTAAGCTCCTGTCTCATTTTGACGGGAAACGTGTGTGAAGAGACAGTGAAACAGAAAAAATAGGACGCATATATACTCTCAGGAGGATTACGAAGTGGCTTTACATGCAGAGGAAAAAAAGCAGATTATCGATCAGTACAAGAGAAATGAGAATGATACCGGCTCCCCCGATGTCCAAGTGGCGATCCTTACCAAGAGGATCAATGATCTCACCGAGCATTTTAAGGTTCACAAGAAGGATCATCACTCCCGCCGTGGCCTCCTCATGCTCGTCGGGCAGAGGAGAAGGCTTTTAAATTACCTTCGTGATCATGATATCAAACGATACCGCGAGCTTGTTCAGACATTGAACTTGCGGAAATAATGACAGAGGAAGCCAGAGAGAACATGAAAATACAGGCAAAAGGGACAGGGCTCCCTCTCATATTTGAAGTCGGAACGGTAGCCAGACAGGCAGATGGCGCAGTCCTTGTTCATCAAGGAGACAGTGTGGTTCTCGTCACAGCTACTGTAGCTAAGGAAGAACGTAAGGGTGTGGATTTTCTGCCACTCGTGGTCGAGTACCAGGAGATGAGCTATGCAGCAGGCAGGATCAAGGGTGCAAATATGGAAGCCATAGGTGTAGGTGGATTCTGAACTTGTGGGAAAGTATTATGAGCAAGATCATTGGTTGGGATTGTGGCGTGGGTTTGGGGGGCCTGAGAATTGGGTTTATCGCCTTCAAATTT
>JBEKLI010000209.1:0-4661 GCA_050010275.1 Desulfomonilia bacterium
CGAGCATAATAACAAAGAGACCTATGAAGCCATCCATAAGGAGTGTCCCCAGAAGGTCCTCATCACCGTAGGTCAGGATGGGGATTTTTCCAAATGTGTCTCAAGCGCAGGCAAAGGCATAGTAGAGGAGAGGGAACCGGACGATGTGGCTGTCATGATCTATTCCTCGGGCCTCACGGGTTATTCAATGGGTGCCATGCTCACTCAAGGTAATCTTATGCACCAATCAGACCTCCTGCGCCTGTGCGCGGATGGTAACGATACAGATACCACGCTTGCCATAATCCCCTGTTTCCATTCATTCAGTGCCACCGGCAATATGCTCACCATGCTTCGCTTAGGCGGCACCATCTATCTCATGAAAAAGCTCGATTTCAAGGAACTGAGGCATGTTCTTCTTGAGGGAGGCATCACCACAATAAGCGCAGTGCCTACACTCTTTTATGGCTTGGTGCACCACCCGGACTTAAATGATATTGAATACTCCGGAATGAGCACACTCGTTGCAGGCGGCTCTGCCCTGTCTTTTGAGATCTACAACGCTTTCAAAGAACGCTTCCATGCGGAGATCAGACAGGGTTACGGTATAACCGAAGCATCCCCTGTGTGCTCGGTTAATAGAAAGCATGCACCCATAAAGCCCACTTCTATAGGACTCCCTGTTCCCGAGGTGGAAGCGAAGATTGTTGATGATTCCGGTAATGCCCTCAAACCGTATGAGACGGGAGAGCTCTTGTTCAGAGGGCCGAACATTATGAAAGGCTATTACAGACATCCACTGGAAACGAGTGAGATCATAAAAGATGGATGGCTCCATACAGGTGATATCGGGTACTTAGACGAGGATGGTTATCTGTTCATCACAGGATACAAGAAGGACATGATCATTACTTCCGGGTTCAATGTGTATTCCCGGGAGGTAATAAGCGTGCTGAATTCACTGCCCGGGATATCTGATTCAGCCATCATCGGTGAGCCTGACCTCATGAGAGGCGCTGTCATAAGGGCTTTTGTCGTCAGTAATGATCTTTCCATCACCGAGGATGATGTGAAAAAGTTTGCCCGTAAACAGCTTGCATCTTATAAGACTCCCAGAAAGGTGGAGTTCGTCTCTGAGATCCCTAGGGATGAGAAGGGAAAAGTGATCCCGGATCTCCTAAGGCGCTCGTAAATGGAAACATGCGGCTTATGTCCAAGAAGCTGCAACATCTTAGAAGAACTAAGACCAAGGGACATGATCAAATATTAATTACTTAGGTTTGATGAACTCTGATAAATAGAGGCTTACTTACTCAATGTAATCTTTTTATCAACGTATTATTCAGCAATATTAAAGCTTATGCCGAATGATACTTCATCTTGTGACGCTCTGCCGCTTCTTTTATGTTCTGGAGCCGCTTAAGCCGGTTCTGTGACCTGCTCGCTTTTTTCTCTATTAAATCCGTCTTTGCTGTTTTATCTTTCATCAGTAATTTGCCCCTATCGATCTAAGCAGTAAGTCTGCTCAAACAATCGTCGCCTCATTTATCCTGCTTGTTTGGACAGATCTCCAAGAAGAACATCCTAGACGTGGTGGAGGATTTGAAAGAAAAAGAGGCAGGCATGCCTGCCTCTTCGAGTTGTTTAGGCTTTGTAAACATTTGAAGCCTGAGGCCCCTTCGGTCCAGCGACTATGTCGAAAGTTACACGCTGGCCCTCTTCGAGTGACCTGAAGCCTTCCTGTTTAATCGATGTGTGGTGCACGAATATGTCTTCCCCACTATCTACGGTGATGAAACCAAATCCTTTTGAATCGTTAAACCATTTTACTGTTCCTTGTGACATTGATTACCTCTTTTTTTTCCAGATCCCTTTCTTTTCAAAATAAAGGACTCTGTTTTTTTATTTCTGAAAAGGGAATGTATCGTCAGTGAAATTTTGACTTAATGAAGTGTATTGGTAGGTACCATTCTTAAGGCAAGATTCAAGATTATATATTCTCATTTTCAGATATGTGAGCACACTAGGCATGTGATGACCACCCTGTCAAGCACTAAATAAATTAATAGATATCATTCAGCGAATCCACAACCACGTCCATATGCCCTTGAAGTACCTCTTTCGACACGATGCCTGGCACTCCGATGGTGAGCATGACACCCGCATTTTTGCCCAGCATGGCATCCATGATGGTATCGCCGATGAGAATCACGGTGGGAGGTTCCACTTGAAAGTGTTCGCAGATCTTCATCACCATATCTGGGGCGGGCTTGGAGTTTTCCACACTGTCGGCCCCTATTACGATGTCTATGTAGGGGGCGACACCAATAGATACCATGTCTGACAAGGCATCTTTTGCCTTGTCATTTGTCGCCACGGCTACATGGATCCCCTTGTCCTTGAGCCTGGCCAACAGTTGCTTGGCACCCTTTGCAGGTCTGATGCATCTATCGCGTACGTCTGAGCGGAAGATCTCATCGCCGAGCTTGCGAACAATATCCTGGGCCTCGTCCCATCTGATGCCTTCACGATAGAGGCAGTAGGTCAACAGGGCGTCGCACTCGTTAAAGGTGCCCATGGCAAGCGGGCCGGATCCGTCGATTGTGCCGTGTTCAACCGAGATGCCGAGCGCTTCCTGAACCCGGATTCTTAAGGGTTCAGTCATCAAGACATACTCCCCCATGGCTTTAAGGAGTTTACCTATGATACCTATCCATGTCTGGGCGAAATCGATTAATGTGCCGTCCTTATCGAAGATCACGAGCTTGGTTGCATACTCTTTTCCCAGGACATGTATTGTTGCCACCTTCAATCCTCCTATGAGATATGTGTTTGGCACAATAAGCATTGATTGGGTACCATACTTCCATGATATATACTACGGGCTTTGCATAAAGGAGAAATCATGACAGGAGTCGGCCTTGCCATGAATACATCACGAATCTATGCCTTTATTGTACTCTTCATAATGATCGCCTGTGGGCTCATTTTCTTCTCCGGCAGCGGCTTGCGGGCCAAGAGTAGTGAGACCCTTGTACCCACCAAGGGTGATCCCATCAGGATCGGTATTTTAATGCCTCAGGCGGGAGCATTGGCGGAAGTTGCCGGGGTTCAGGCCGAAGGTATAAAGATGGCGAATGAAATGGAGAAAGGAAAGGCGGGCAGGCAAGTTGAGCTCATATTCAAGGACGCAGGTACATCTTTCCAGGACTTCTCCCAGGCGCTTAAGGATCTTCTCATGGAAGATAAAGTCTCGGGTGTCATCTCGTGCGTATCAGCCGACATGATCGCTAAGGCTTTTTATGTCATGAAACAAAGGGTGGTGCCGTTTATTGCGACCACCTCGGTCGGACTTGACTGGAAGACAAAAGAGGGGGGCACAGTAATAAGGATGGGTACAAGCCTTGAGGATCAGGCCTATGCCTGCTCACGGTTCATGGCAAATGTACTTCATGCCTTTAGGATCGCGCTTGTCGTGGACGTTCAGGACGAAAGCTGTGTCCGGCTGGCCAGCCTGTTCTCTTCATATATAGTGAGGACGAACGGAAGGATCGTGGATATCGCATACATAAAGAAGGGAGAAGATCCTTCACCGGGCATTACACACCTTATGGGGGGCAAGCCTGATGCCGTGTATATACCATTCTCCGGGTCGAATACCCATGCAGCCCTTTTAAAAGCCCGTTCGCTCGATGCAGCCAGATCCATCCTCGTAAGCAATATTCAGCCTGAGGAGGTGTTCCTGCGCGAGGCGGACAAATCTTTAGAAGGGCTCTATATTCAGTCGGACTTCATTGAGGAGACAGTAAAATCACCAATTGGCAAGGAATTTATCGAATTCTTTCGCAAGCATGCTCAAAAGCGGACATACCTTGGCTCAAGTACGGCTACCGGTGCCGATTCCTATTTTCTGATGCTTGATATGGTTTCGAGGCAACAAAAGGCCATGCCGGATGAGACATCCTCAACAGATTCTTCATGGAGGCCGTTACTCCTTGGGATTACCCTCTCAAAACCTGGGGGCACGGTGCAAAAATACCTCTGTTTCGGACGTATTAAGAGAGATTTCTTAGGCGATGCCGTCTTGAAGTATGTGGCATCGGTTGCCTTTTCCGGCTCAGATCCGGTCGCTCATATTAGGGCTCAATAGCTTATCCGCCACAAGGCTCATATCAGGCTTGTAGGTGCCCTTATTGATCTTTGTCTCAATGTCCTTGACCTTATCGGTGCGGATATCAGGAGTGTCGGATACGGCCTTATAAATATCCTGCATAAACTTTACGGTGCTCGAGATGTTCACCTTGTCGGAAGATGCGGCATCGTTCGTTTTCGAAGTGGTATCAGAATCTTTATCCTTATAACGATGAACACCCTGTAGTGATTGTGTGTTATATGCCTTAAGGGCATCCGTATTTGAGGTATTATTAATTTTCATCGATTAGAACCTCGCTCAATCCTTTTTGTAGGCTGCTTTCCATTATATCCCTGAAGAGCCTTTTGCTCGCACGTTGGGATATCGTGACGGTGTCGGCTGTGTTCTCCCCAGAAGTCTTATCCACATCATGTTTAGACGTTGAAATCGCATTCTGTTTCTCGTAGGTCCTCATGATGAGATTCATGAAGATACTCTTGACCTCCATACACACCACTCCTTGTGTTTATTCAACCGTCCGTACTATATT
>JBEKLI010000210.1:0-4619 GCA_050010275.1 Desulfomonilia bacterium
GCTGTCCATCAAGGAGGTCACCAAGAAGCCTGTGAAATTCCTCGGCATCGGCGAGTCACTGGACAAGCTTGAGGAATTCCGGCCTGAAGGGCTCGCGTCGCGTATACTCGGTCATGGCGATATTGTGGGACTGGTCAAGGACTTTGAAGAAGTCATTGATGAGAAGAAAGCCGAGGAAGACGCTGCAAAACTCCTGCGCGGAGATTTCTCTTTTGATGATTTTCTCAAACAGCTCAAGATGATGAAGAAGATGGGATCGCTCACCGATATCATTGGTAAGCTGCCTCTGGGTCAGTTTGGGCTGCCCCAGGGTGTCCAGGTTGATGACCGGGAGATCGTGCGGGTGGAAGCCATCATCAATTCCATGACAGCCTACGAGCGGGAAAACCCGGACAGCCTGAACGATAGCCGACTCGGCCGCATAGCCAAGGGATGCGGCCAGCCCAAGCAGAGGATTATGGACTTGATCGGTAGGTTCAATACCATGAGGCAGATTATGCAAGGCTTGGGCTCGGGCAAGAAAAAGGTCCTGGGCAGGCTCGGGGTGAACCCGAACATCGGCAACCTCCTGGAGAAGGGAGCCCCCAAGCTGCCGAAGAAAAATCTTGTGGACCTGAAGCAACGAAAGAACAGAAAGAAGTCGGCAAAGAAGGCGAAGAAACGAAACCGCTGAAAGGGATATGGGAGACCATGGAGAGCAAGGAACTGATCATCTTCCGAAGGATCAACGAAGCCATTTCCCTTTCCCCTGATGTTGAGGCTGTGGCACGGGCTATCCTGGACATCGTCATCGATGAGACGCCTGCAGAAAATGCCTCTATCATGATGGCAACATCAGATAGCAGTAAACTCGAGATCAAGGCTGCCAAGGGCAGGAAGGACAAAAGAAGCCGTTATTCAGAGAAATCGCTCGGCCAGGTGTTTGCGCTCGGCGAAGGTATTGCCGGGGTGGTGGCACTAAAAGGCAAGCCTGTCATTATCCACGATACCTCGAGAGACATGAGGTTCAAGGCCGGGAATAACAAGGTCAAAATCGGCACCATCTTGAGCCTGCCGCTTATCTACAGTAAGGATGAGCTGGTGGGTGTGCTCAATCTGAGCCATCCCAAGGCCCATGCCTTTGAAGACGATGACCTCCGCGTGCTTTCTGCATTGCTTTCACCTGCAGCCCTGGCGTTACGCAACGCCAAGCTCATGAGGGAGGTCGATGAAATCAATAAAATGCTCAAGGCAGAGCTTTCCATGACCGACAAGGCAATGCTGGAGTTCGGCAGGAGCATTTTAAAGGTGTTCAACTGGATGTCCATGGGAATGCTGACCACTGACCCGAAGGGTATCATCACCACCATGAACAAAAGGGCATCAGAGATGATCGGTAAGAAGACGGGGGAAAGCCTGGCCGATATTGTAGGCGATAGAGTGATTCAAAGGATTGTGTCCGACAAAGAGGGGACGACGCTTGATGTTGAGTCAAGGGGGAAGATATTCAGCTTTGACCTTTCACCCTTGCCGCTGAAACCATCCTGGCAGGTGGTGGCGTGCATCAGGGACGTGACCGTTGAACGATTCAAGGAAAAAGAACTTGTCCGTGTCAAAGACCAATATAAGGACATGGTTGAAAAGGCTATTGACGCAGTCTATATCATCAAGAACGGCCGTTTCCTGCTCGTGAACAGAAAGTTTCAGGAGATGCTCGGCTATGAGCAGGACGAGATCCTGAACAGGCATTTCAGGCGCATCGTGACCAGAGACTCTATCCATACCCTTGCACATTCTCTCCGGACCCAGAAAGGGAATATCTTTGTACCCAATCTTGAGATCCAGGCAATACGCAAGGACGGCCAGAAGATCTATCTTGAGATTTCCATCGGCAGGCTGATGATAGATGACGATGAGTGTTATGTAGGCGTGGTCCGCGATATTACCAGTAAAAAAGAGCTGCTTTCCTTAAAGACCAGGTTCCTGAATGTGGCATCCCACGAGATCCGGGTTCCCCTGACCGTGATCAGGGGGTACGGCAGAATGCTCGCCCGGGACAAGGAATGCGTGCTTACCGGTGGGCAGCAGGAGTGTATCGACGAGATCGAGAAACAGTGCGAGAAGCTGCTGGGCTTCTCCAACTCATTGCTGGATTTTGCCAAAATCCATTCCGAGAAGTTCAGCCTGAACCGGGAGAAGGTCGTAGTCGGAGACTTTATTCGTGGAATCGTGCGGAACATGCAGATCAGCGCTTGCGAAAAGAAAATAACCATCAGCTTTGAGGACCATGGAGGGGTTGACACCCTGGATATAGACCCCATCCGATTCGAACAGGCCCTTACAAACCTCATCGACAATGCCGTCAAACACTCGCCCGAGTCATCTGTGGTAACGGTGAGTCTTGCCAAGGCAAAATTCGATAGCGAGGCCTTACGGATGCTCTTGAACCAGGAGTGCGCCGTCATTTCCGTGCGTGATCAGGGCCCGGGCATCAGGGCCGAAGAGGCTCGAGAGCTCTTTAATGATTTTTTCGTGGGTACCAGCGGCAGGGCCAAGGGCGGCATAGGGCTCGGTCTTGCCATCACCAAAGAGATCATACATGCCCACGGAGGCCAGGTAGAGGCCAAGGCCTCGGATACGGGCGGATATTTCATCATCACAATGCCCTTGAAGTGGCAGGATTATTAATGTATTTTATATCAGGTATTCTATAGGGTTAATGATGATAAAAGAAAATATCAGGATACTTGTCGTAGACGATGACGAAAGCATACGAAGGTACATCGTCAAGCTCTTAAGCCAGGGCGGGTATGATGTCTATGCAGTCGCAAGCGGCAAGGACGCCCTGCAGGAATTGAGGGCGGGTCAGGAATTCTCACTGGTCATCCTGGACATCCTCATGCCTGATATGGACGGGTTGGAGACACTCAGCGAAATCAGGAAGATATCCAAGGACCTTCCGGTTCTCATGCTCAGCGCACTGGGACAGACCACCATTATCGTAAAGGCCATGAAGGCGGGCGCCACCGATTATCTGGTTAAGCCTTTCGAGGAAGAGGAGCTCGATCTCGCCATCATCAAGTCGCTGGAAAAGAGGAAGCTGCTCTCCGAGATATCGAGCCTGAAGAAGCAGCTCAGGGTGGATGAGCTCAAGGGCGATTTTATTTACAACAGTCCCAAGATGCAGAAGGTTAAAGAGCTCACCGATCAGGTGGCTGAGACGGATGTGAGCGTACTCATCGAGGGTGAGAGCGGCACAGGTAAGGAGCTTGTAGCACGAGCACTCCACTATAAATCACGCATTAAGGACAAACCTTTTGTCAAGGTCAACTGTGCCGCCTTGCCCCATGAACTCCTGGAGTCGGAGCTCTTCGGTTATGAGAGAGGTGCCTTCACCGGGGCATACCGTTCCAAACCAGGCAAGTTCGAGCTTGCCAACAACGGCACTATTTTTCTTGATGAGATTGCCGAGATGGATCTCGGCATCCAGTCCAAGCTTCTCCAGGTACTTCAGGAAGGCAGCTTTTCACGTCTTGGCGGCAAACTGGACGTACAGGTGAATGTCCGGGTGATCGCTGCCACAAATAGAGATCTGAAGAAGGCCATAGAGCAGGGGACCTTCAGGGAGGATATCTATTACCGGCTGAATGTGGTGAATATTCATATACCTCCGCTGACCGAGCGCAGAGAGGATATCACGTACCTGTTTGAGTATTTTCTGGATACGTACAACGAGAAGTATGGCAAGAATATCCAGATCAACAAGGAGGATATCTATCCCATGCTGGTGTCCTATCAATGGCCGGGTAATGTAAGAGAGCTGAAGAATCAGGTCAAACGTCTCGTGATCCTTGGTAACATTGAAGAGATGATACAATATCTGAAAGGCGGCGGCACTCCGATCGTAGAGAAGCGGCCGCAAGAATTCAAGGACCGGGGTCTTGAAATGGTTGCATCGAGCGACCCGGCCGAGATCATGCCGCTCAAAGTCGCAGCCAAGGAGGCTACACTGAAGGCTGAGAGGGAAATGATTCTGAGGGCATTGCGTGGGACAAACTGGAATAAGAAAAAGGCTGCAAATCTTCTCCAGGTGAGCTATAAGGCACTCCTCTACAAAATCAAGGAATGCGGGATTGAGAAATGAAAGGAGGCTGGTGATGAAAAGGCACGCCTGGTGTCTGCTCTTGTGTATATTGCTTCCTTTACATGTGACGGCCAAGGAATCGGCCTATATTATCGGGACATCCGATCTGTTGGAGATATCAGTCTGGGGTGAGCAGAACCTTTCGAGACAGGTCACCGTGAGGATGGATGGGTTTATATCTCTACCGCTTATTGGTGATATCGAGGCCGCCGGGAAGACACCACCCCAACTTAAATCCGATCTTGAATCAGGGCTGTCGAGATTCATCAGGGACCCACATTGCGCAGTAATCGTACTGGACCCCAGGAGTAAACGCTATTACGTACAGGGCCAAGTATCCCATCCGGGACAATATACCCTCGATCAGATGCTGAACATTACCCAGGTGATACCGATAGCCGGCGGGTTCACTCAGTGGGCGGATGAAGGCAATATAGTGATTCTCCGGACAGAAGGGGACATGAGACAGAGAATAAAGGTAGATTATAAAAGGATC
>JBEKLI010000211.1:0-4618 GCA_050010275.1 Desulfomonilia bacterium
TTTATACGAATATCCTCGTGCTCGGGATATTTGCAGGGCTCTTAGGGCTTGAAATGGGTCTGCTTGAAAATCAGGTGAGGCAATTCTTCAGCAAAGCCGGAGATGAACGTACCGGCAAGAACATTGATGCGGTAAGGAAGGGCTTTGACACAGGCTCTCACGTGCTTAAATCGGGCCAGGTCCTTCCCGTCATCACAAAATCGGAAGAAGTGAAGAATGAGCTCCTCATGAACGGTGTCGATGCAATAGGTATAGGAGGTCTTGCCGGAGGATGCACGTTCGTCTCATCCTACCCCATGTCTCCATCAACCGATGTCCTGGTGTTTTATGCCAGGAATGCACACGATTTCGGGCTTGTGGTGGAACAGGCGGAAGATGAGATAAGCGCCGTTAACATGGCACTGGGTTCCTGGTATGCCGGGGGGAGGGCTTTGGTGACTACCTCAGGGGGAGGATTTGCTCTGATGGTTGAGGGGGTGAGCCTTGCCGGATGCATCGAGTCTCCCCTGGTCATCCATATCGGCCAGCGCCCCGGCCCTGCAACAGGTCTCCCTACCCGCACCGAACAGGCCGACCTGGAGCATGCCCTCTACTCCGGCCATGGTGAATTCCCCAGGCTGATCCTGGCGCCCGGTACAATAGAAGAGGGGTTCTCACATACACGCCATGCCTTCCGTATGGCAGATAAGTACCATATCCCTGTTTTTATCCTTACGGATCAGCACTATCTCGAATCCAATCATACCTTGAACCGCCTGGATATCCCGGAGCCGTTAAACGAGAGCTTTATCATAGAGACAGACACCGCGTACAAACGCTATCTGCTCACGGAAAGCGGCATCTCCCCAAGGGGCATACCCGGCTTCGGCCAGGGGCTGGTTTGCGTGGACAGCGACGAACATGATGAGAACGGATATATCACGGAAGACTGTTCGGTGCGATCTTCCATGGTTGAGAAGCGGCTTCGGAAACTTAAGGCCATGGAAACCGACACGATAGCGCCGACACTCACCGGAGGGGATGACTATCGATATCTTGTCGTCGGGTGGGGTTCGACCTATAACGTCGTCAAGGAGGCCCTGGAAATCCTCCGACGAAAAGACCTCTCCTTCCTGCACTTCTCCCAGGTGTATCCACTCCACCCGAAGGCCGGTGAACTCATCAATCGGGCAGAAAAAAGGTTCATCATCGAGAACAATGCCACGGCCCAGTTCGGAAAATTGATCAGACTGCATACAGGAATCGAGTTTGATGGGAAGATTCTCAAGTTCGACGGTATGCCGTTCATGCTCGAAGAAGTCGTAGAGCAGCTGGATGTCCTGATGGGAAGGTGAGGAATGGGAACGGAATTCGACATTGATTACCCTGCGGATATTGCGTGGTGTCCCGGATGCGGAAACTATCATATCCTCGCTGCGCTCAAGGCCGCTCTTTCGGAGCTGGCACTCCACCCGGCATCGCTCGTCTTCGTATCCGGAATCGGACAGGCGGCCAAGACCCCTCAATATCTGAAGACCAACTACTTTAACGGCCTCCATGGGAGATCTCTGCCTGTTGCAACGGCCGTCAAGGTGACGAATCCGGAGCTTACGGTCATTGCTCAAAGCGGTGACGGATGCATGTACGGCGAAGGGGGCAACCATTTCCTCCATGCCATTCGAAGAAACCCGGACATCACGGTGATCATCCACAACAACATGGTGTACGGGCTTACCAAGGGACAGGCATCTCCCACGAGCATGCGGGGCTTTGTTACGCCCATACAGGTGGGTGGGGTATGCATGGAGCCCTTCAATCCTCTCGCCCTTGCCATTGCCCTGAATGCATCGTTTGTTGCGAGGGCCAATGCAGGGGACGAGGAGCAGACAAAGGAAATCCTGAAAAAGGCTATCACCCATAAGGGATTCGCGATCGTTGACATATTGCAGCCCTGCGTATCATTCAACAGGGTTAACACCTACCAGTGGTACAAGGATCATACGTATTATCTCGATGATTCCCACCATCCATCCGACAGGGATGCCGCCTTCTCAGTAGCAACCCGATCGGACAGGTTTGCCCTGGGACTGATTTATATCGGTTCAGGAATACCCACCTTCTCCGAGTGTCAGGATGTCTATAAGGCCGATCCCCGGCCGCTCTATCAACATATGGCGAGCCGTGAAAAGATCGAATCCTTGCTGAATGCAAAGAGGATATGAGAATGAACCTTACGGGCAGGGTAGCCGTCATAACAGGTGCAGGACGAGGCCTTGGCAAGGCTATAGCCCTTGCTTTGGAACTATCAGGCGCCAATGTTACTTTGTTCAGCCTGTTGGAGGATGAACTGAAAGATATAGCCGCCGATCTTGAAAAGCTCGGCGGAGAATACCTCCTGCATACCGGAGATGTGTCGGATGAACATGATGCGGCTTCCGTGGTTGCTGAAACTTTTGCGCGGTTCAGCAGAATAGACATCCTTGTGAACAATGCAGGCATCATCGGGCCGGCGCGGTTCCTTGAGGATGCCGTGCCATCAGAATGGAAGCAGACATTAGATGTGAATCTTACCGGAAGCTATCTCTTCTGCCGGGAGGTGATTCCTTACATGATCAAACAAGGAGGCGGTAAAATCATCAATATCGTTTCCGGACTCGGGCAGATGCCGTTCCCGCGGTTCTGTGCATATTCGGTATCCAAGGCCGGCCTCATCCAGCTTACTCGGTCGCTCTCTGAAGAATTGAACCCATTCAACATTCAGGTTAATGCCATCGATCCCGGCCTGATGGACACAACTATGGGAAATGAAATTCGTGCTATGGGCCCTGATGTGCTTGGCAAGGGCCTTTACAACCGGATGATCGGGTATAAGGAGCAGGGTATATTAAAAGACCCCAGAGATATAGCGGATCTCGCCGCATTTCTTGCATCATCCGATTCAGGGGATATGACAGGTCATATCGGAACCCCGAAATACTACCGTACTCTCGGATGGAAACCAAGCGAGCCAAATATTTAGCAAGTTCTGCTTTTTTTATATCATATTAACACCGATCTTCATCCCTGATTTGATTCCTGCCCAAAAGGATTCGTCCTGTCCCACAAGACAATCGGCAATAAACTACAAGGAATGAGGAAAACCATAGATGTTAATAACATATTGATTTTAATTAACATTAAAATATTCTGCCGCGATGGCACACCAATTGAATACATCAGCTTATGAGATATATGAGCCCCTGCCAAGTAATCAAAGGCTGGGCTCGGGGTTATGAAGATCAATCACGTGGAGGTCAGTCATGAATTCATACACGGAATCAAGCTTCGGTAAGCATGGATCGAACACTACGAGAATAACCACACTCTACGATCTTATGGAAGAGATCGATGCGGAACAGATCAGCCCGCAAAGGGATCCAGGCAGTTACACTATCCAGGGGCCTGCGGGGAATGGTCGATTCAGTCCGGTGGCAGAGAAGGTTTTTCAGATGTTTGAATCAGGACAAATCAGGTTCAAGAATCTCCAGGATGTCAAAAGAAAGTATGCTGGGTGGCTATTCTGACATCAGTCATGGAACACCGAGGTGAAATTCGGCAATAAATGCCACGCCTGACGGCATGGTAATTCTACGGGGAAGGAAATACCTATGGACAACTCTTATGATTATTCGGATTTTCAACAATACTACAGGGAAATTCAGCAATACCCGACCCTAACCCATGAGAAAGAGTATGAACTGGCAAAACAATATCAAAAGGGCGACGAAGCTGCCGGACAGCAATTAATCCAGGCGAACCTCAGGTTTGTAGTGAGGGTGAGCAGGAAATATTTTTATTGCGGTCACCATTGCCTCGAGATCATTCAGGAAGGAAACCTTGGTCTCATCAGAGCCCTTAATCGTTTTGACCCTGAGCGAGGGATACCTTTTGTCTACTATGCAGTTTGGTGGGTTGAAGCCTTCATCAAGGCTTTCATGCACAAGAGCGGAAAGGTCAACACGGGAAGTCTGAGTCATGCCAAGAAATTGTACTCATTGGATGAACACCTTGGAAACGATGATGATAATGATAAAGACCGATGGATTGATTTTCTCTCAGATGGTGCTGATCCGGAGAAAATGTATAATGGCAAGGAGTCATCTCAAAATATTTCATCCGTACTCCATCATTGCTTCACCTTCCTCTCTCCAAGGGAAATATCTGTCCTGAAACAACGGTTTTACTCTGATCCGCCTGTTAAGCTTAAGGAAATAGGGATGCAACTTGGTGTAAGCAGGGAACGTGTCAGACAAATCCAGACAAGATCTATGGAAAAATTAAAACAAATTTTAGAAGATCAGGTAAAGGGCCTTTGGGAGTCAACAACCCATGATTCCCATCCATTCACCGAGATCAATCAACTGGGGTTTATACGGAGAGGAGAATATCAAAACTGAAGTATCTCTCTTTACTGAAACTCCCCGGCATGTGTCGATCTAAGATTTCTTTACATCTTTGAGAAAAGGCTTTATCATGTACAAGTGCCCATAGGTAATCAGGAAAAGATCCTTGTCTTGCTGCGCAATCTTAACCTGCAAACCAGGTGTATGGACAAGATCATCCTGAGACTGAAGGGATGGGGAGAGCAAGTGGAAAGGGC
>JBEKLI010000212.1:0-4606 GCA_050010275.1 Desulfomonilia bacterium
AGCGAATATTTTTCATGGATTTCAGCAATTCAGCGCCGGTCATGCCCGGCAGGTGAAGATCTACAATGGCGATGTGGAAGAGGTCTTTCTGGACAATTGCCACCGCCTGTTCCCCGCTCATGGTGGTGGTCACGTCAAAATCGCGCCCTACCAGGTATTCTTCAATAAGATCGAGGGTCTCCTGTTCATCATCTACTATCAGGACCCGTGTCTTCTTCAATATCAGCGAGGCACCCATTCTCTTTGCAGTTCTCCTTATCCTCACATAATAATGGAGCACAAACAACTTACAACTCTCACCATACTAACGGATAATCGCAGACATTTCATGAGATTTATTTTCATTTCATCAAAGGATTCCATGAGGCCGTGCTTAATTTACACAACTCCTGTGTGAATGGCGGTATTCAGCCCTAAAGATATTTCAATAAAAGGCCGTTAGATGGTTTGATGGAACAGTCTTATCTCATGGAAAAGATTGAGCAGCACATTGAGAACCTCCCGACACTGGAATCCAGCCGGATGAAACTGTTTAATGTACTCCAGGAGGAGGACTCCTCCATCGAGAGTATTGAGCAGGTTGTATCCAGTGATCCTGCCATGGCGGCCAAGGTGATCAAGCTTGCAAATTCTTCGTTCTACCGGCATGCCGAGAAGCATGTAGGTATCCAGCAGGCGTTGCGTACGATCGGCATTGACATGGTCAAATGCATTGCGTTGTCCATGGCCGTAATGGAAACCTTCGGCAATGAGACACCTTCCATGAAGCAGCTTTGGAGACATTCGTATGCAGTAGCCTTTATCTCAGGACTCCTTGGGAGAAGTAAAACGGAGAAAGAATGTCTCTTTACGGGGGGTCTTCTCCATGATATCGGCAGGATGGTCCTCGTCTGCAAGGCCCCCGACCAGTACCTACCCCTGTATGATTTCAGCGGATGCTGGCCTGATCTGACGTTAGAGAAGGATGTTTTTTCAATGGACCACACGATAATCGGCGAGATTGTTGCACAGCGGTGGCATTTCCCTCCTGAAGTCATCAGCGTTATCAGGAATCATCATGAGCCGGTAAACCGCACATCCGCACTCGTTTATCTGACTGATCAGGTCGCCATACAGCATGAAAGGGGCTTGATGTCTGAAGATATCGAGCAAGAGGCCCTCATCAGGAGCCTGTTGGGTGATGAGTATAAAGATCTTGTAAATACTGTGAGACAAAGGTATAGAACGAACACATCCATATTTGAAAATTTGGGGTAAGGGGCATTGTGTTTGCCGTGAAGGATCTGTATTCTCTACGGGGCGAATCCACAGAGCTTACCTCGACTCGTGAAAGAATCCTGCTTGATCTTCTCAGCAAGGCCTCTGACTTCTATGAATACACGGTAGGCATACTCTCCTCCATCTTCGAGATCACCGAATTCGTCACGAAAGGTTCCCCTGAGCATGACTTCTTTTCCTATGTGACAAGCGTGCTCATCGAAGAATCCCGGTGTGAGAACGCCTCCATCTTCATGGTGGAGGGTGATAGGATCGTACTCAAGGCGGCTTCCGGCATGGCTATCGACAATGCCAATCCCCATGTGAGTATGGATCTTGGAGATGGTGTTGCAGGAACCTGTGCCAGGAATGGAAAGACCATTCTGGTCAGTGATGTGGAAGATTGCGAGTTTTTCAAGAAGATTGATTCCGCCAAAGTCAGAATCGGTTCCATGTTATGCGTGCCCATCAAGGAGGGCAACAGGACCCTGGGGGTCATGAACCTGTCCCATTCCGGCAAGGGCTTCTTCAATGTCCACTATGTCAGGGTTTTTGAGTTGCTGGGTCTGCTTATCGGCCAGATGCTGACCCTGGTGCACCTCTATGAGGTCTTCCAGCGGAAGAATTCCGACCTTACCGAACTCGTGAAGCAGAAGGATGAATCTATACGGAGTGTGACGGAGAGGTACAAGGCTGTGGTCGATGTATCCGAGGAGATGATCTTCATTCTTGATACCTCGGGCAAGGTCTTGTTTCTCAATAGTGCACTTAAGAATCTCATTACCAGACAACCCTCGGTTGTCACAGACATCTTCGATGAAACATGCGCTTCCTTGATCCTCGAGAAGATCTCCCAGGGAGATACCGGCCATTCCTCTGAGTTTGATCTTAATGTGAAGGTGGGAGAGAAGGCCGATATAATCGGCCAGTTCTTTATCAAGCATATCGATCTTGACCAGGTGCTTGTGATCATGAGGGATATCACGGTCAAGAGACGCATTGAGCAGAAGACCATGCAGACAGAGAAGCTCACCTCCTTGGGGTTGCTTACGTCCGGGATAGCTCACGAGCTCAATAACAAGCTTACCCCTATTTTAGGGTTTGCCGACCTCATCGACCAGGACTACCTGACTCCTCAGGATCAGAAGAGGCTTAATGTCATCATCAACTCCGCCTCCGCCGCAAAGGGGATTGTGGAATCCCTGCTCAAGTTTTCCCGGAATAAACCACCCGAGAAAAATATCTTCGACATGCGTGAGGTTATCAGGAGAACCATAAACCTCTATAGCCCCATCATCAAGAAGCGCGGTATTACCATCATCAACGAAGACACTGAAGATCCCCTCTATATAAGGGCTGACATGAATTGCATGGAGCAGGTGCTCGTGAATTTCATCAACAATTCCATCGATGCCATAGACGAACAGGTGGGCACCATCTGGGTCAGGTCGTTCATGAGTAAAGACTATGTGAATGTTACTATAGAAGACACGGGTCCCGGCATACCCCAAAGTGTTATGACGAAGATCTTCGATCCCTTCTTCACCACCAAAGCCAAGGATAAGGGGACCGGGCTGGGTCTTTCCATCTGCTATGGTATCATCACCGATCACAAGGGCGAGGTATTTATAGAAAACACGAAGAATGGCGCCATGGCGGTCATGAAGCTCCCGGCCATTATGGAGGTGGATACCAGGGAAAAAGATGCTGCCCTCGATGATGAATCGGCCTCTGCATCCTACGAAGACCAGAAGAGACATGGCTTGATCATGGTAGTGGAAGATGAGGAGGACCTCCTTGACCTCATGGTTGACTCCTTGAGCCCGTATTACACGGTGATTACCTTTGAGAACGGCAGAAAGGCTTGTGACCACCTCGATGAGTATGCCTGGGAACTCATCATCTCCGACTTGAGGATGCCTGTGATGAACGGTATGGAGTTCTATCAGGAAGCCATCAGAAGGGACCCGGGTCTGAAAAAGCGGTTCATGTTTATTACGGGTGATACCTATGACTTCCAGGTAAAGGAATTCCTGGAGACCACGGGTGTGACATACCTGAGGAAGCCTTTCAGGATCAAAGAATTAAGGGAATCCGTCCGTAAGCACTTGCAGTTCAGAGTGGTTAAGGAATAACAATGAAGAGGATACTCGTTGTGGACGATGAAGAGATCGTCCGCTATTCGTTAAAAAACATCCTTTCGTCCAACGGGTTTGAGGTGGAAGATGTCGGATCAGCCGAGGAGGCGCTCAAACTGCTCTATGACAAGAGTTTCCATCTGGTGCTTACAGACATTGTCCTGGAAGGCATGGGTGGGCTTGAGCTGCTGGAGAACATCAAGGTTATCTCGCCTAAGACCCTGGTTATTGTTATTACGGGGTACGGCTCCCTGAAGACCGCGGTATCGGCGCTCAGGCTGGGAGTATACGACTATCTCCTCAAACCCTGCGATGAGAATGAGCTCATCCTAAGGGTGCGCAGAGCCCTCGAGATGCAGGTTTTTGGCATGGAACAAAAGAAGATCAATGAGCTGAGCGCCATTGCCAAGACCGCAGTGACTCTCTCAGACAGGATTAATACCCCGCTCAACATCATCCTGGGCAACCTGGAGATGCTTGAGCTCAACCCGGAGCTGGAAAGCAATGCAAAGATACAAGAGATACTGCATGTAATGGAGAATCAAATCTTCACCATCAAGAAGGTAATGGAGAAGCTGGCAGGCCTCACAAACGCCGATACCAAGAGATACCCGGCTTTAAGGGATTATGAGATTATTGATTTGCCGACTGAGGAGGCCAATGATTAGTTCAAAAAGAATTTTAATTGTTGACGATTCGCAGGATCTGACAAATGTTATTGCAGATTTCTTGAGCATGCACGGGTATTTGGTCCATACGGCGCGCGACGGCTTGGATGCGTTGGACTGTATGGACAAGCAACCGATTCAGGTCGTGGTGAGTGATATCCATATGCCCCGCATGGATGGGTTTACCCTGATGGGTGAGATCAGGATGAAGTACCCCAAGGTGCCTATCGTCCTGATAACGGGGTTTTCCGTGAGTGAAGCCCAGAAGTTGGCCTTTGAACGGGGTGCCAACGCCTTCATGGCGAAGCCTTTTAAGCTCAAAGAGCTTAAGAATGTGAATACCAACGGGGATACCACCACTGCCGACGTGACGGGCGCCTTCACGCTCAAAGGCACATCGAAGGAAATCACGGTGCCCGTGAAATTCACCTTCTTGAAAGACAAGCTCGGCCAGCGCGTCCCGAATCTGAAGGGCGACCTGCTGGTCATCCGCTCAAGCTTCAGCGTAAAGCGTAGCGACTTCGGCATCATGCCGGGTCAGGC
>JBEKLI010000213.1:0-4605 GCA_050010275.1 Desulfomonilia bacterium
GGAATAACTGATGCTGTCGAGATCTGCACCGCCGTATTCTTTAGGAACTTGCAGTCCGAAGAAGTTCAGAGGCCGCATCTTCTCCACAACTTCCCAGGGGAAACGGGCATCCCTGTCCATCTCGTGCGCAATGGGTCCGAGCTCCGCCTCGGAAAACTCCCGGACCGTTTTGCGGATCATCTTATGCTTCATACAGGGATCCAATCTCACGTGATACTCTCTTTAATGTCCGATCCCGCAAGCATTCAGCCGACGGTTTGGCGCGCACCATAGCCTAAAACAGGTCAAATTTCAAGAGATCAACTAAAAAGGCACTCCTCTTGGACCATAAGGAAATCCAGACTATCTACTTCTAAGAATAATTATATCAACGGGCTTTCCTGACCCGAAGCCGCCCAACGTTCGTACATGCATTGCTGGCATTGCTGAAGGAATAAAAGCAATTACGTTTTTCCTTTGCCTTATACATGGCACTGTCAGACTGTTTCAGGAGGGTCTCCGCATCATGTCCGTCATCAGGATAGGTGCTTGCCCCAATGCTGGGCGTCACAAAATCGATCTTAATGCCCTGGATGATATATGGCTTGGACAAACATTTCAGAACCCTGGAAGCTACCTTATCGAGATTTGACCTTGCAATGCCGCCAAGGATGATGGTGAATTCGTCTCCACCCAGCCTGCTGATGTAATCCGTCTCACGAAAGATCTCATTCAAGCGCGCTGAGACCTGCACAAGCAGCTTATCGCCGATCTCATGACCGTAGACATCATTCACCTTCTTGAAGTGATCCAGGTCGATGAACAGAATTGACCGGTAATTTTCATATCGTCTGGCCTCCATGATCACTTCGTCAAGCTTCTCGAGAAAGGCCTTACGGTTGTGCAGCCCTGTGAGGGGATCGTGGTATGCCAGATATGCAAGCTCTTGTTCGTATTTCTTTCGCTCTGAACAGTCCCGTACGATGCCGCAGAAGCCTATAGGATTGCCGTCCCTGTCTTTTTGCAGAGAAACGGATGATTCGACGTACATCGTTCTCCCGTCTTTCTTGATAAGTTCCCAATCAAGTGATTTTGTGGGGGTACCTGTGAGAAAGACATTGTTAAATGTTTCAAATACACGCTTTGCATTGGCATCATCCAAATATTTCTTATAGTTGAGCCCGATACATTCATCGTATGTATACCCAAGCTGATTTGGGATGATATCGTTGAAGAAGGTGAAACTGCCCCCGAGATCGACTTCGAAATATCCGTCCTCGATGGAATCAAGGATGGATCGGAACCTGATCTCGCTTTCAATAAGGGCCTGTTCCGTTTCCAGTATATCCGTGACATCCCGGGCAATGCCCTGGATTGTCTTGGTTCCGTCGGGATGTACGGCAAGATGATTCTTGTGCTCTACGATTCGCTTCCGGCCTGTCTTTGCAACAAGCTGGATGAGCCCCTCATCACGACCGTTTTCAACCACCCTGCTGATGTACTCGTGAAATTGCTCCTGATACTTCTCAGGCAGCATGGTCTTTACATTCAAACCTATCATCTCTTCCCTGTTGTAGCCGAGGAACCCCACAAAACTTGGACAAATACCTAAAAAGACGCCATCAAGATCATGCTCAAAGATAAACTCGTTTACACTGTTGTAGATCTCGCCAAACATGGTAGGATCATCACATGACGTCTTTCTGAATTCGGCGATTTTGTCTGCGAGATCTCTTTGTGTAAGCTTGTTGGCCAATTTTACATCACCCCCGGGTCAAGACATCGACTACAGTGCAAGAGAATATCCATGCTTGTGCACTATCCCACTCATCCCGTGACATGTACCCATGCAGATTAAAACTGAAAGGGAGGATGTCCGGAGTACGGAGATTCTGATACACTGCCTCTAATGCACCCATCAGATTGGGCAGTGTTACATGATCCATCAAGGCCTCCAAAATAATTCATACATAATAATTGATCTTCATATCGGGGAAAATCCATTAAAACATTAAAATTTTTAGAAGTTGCCTGTGCTGCGCAAAGACCAGTGATTTCAATATACACCATGAAATACAGAAATTCGTTGTAATTATTTGTTATTATTGATTATAAAACAGATAAAACAAAGACCCTCATCCCTTGACTTAGCCCTCATGGTTCTTATCATATAAGACAAGCCTTGGGATGGCATTTCAAAGGGATTATTCCCATAGACCCTCGCTTGAAATGTGCCCGAGGCTTTTTTATATGGCTCTAAAGACCAGGTTATGAGCGACTTATTTCCCTCATTTTTAAGAATCAGACAACAAGCCCTGTCTGCCCTACCACGCTCATGTACAGGACACTTTCACTGATACCGTCAAGGCCAAGGATCTCATTCACCTCATCATCAAAGAGCGCCCCCACCTGACAGCTTCCAAGACCGATACTCGTGGCGGCAAGAGCGAGGTTCTGGGCCATATGCCCTGCATCCAGATACACATACCGGTATGCACGTTGCTTGTATTTCCACTTGGACCGGTTGAATACTGCGGTCCAAATGATCACGATTGCAGCCTGGGCACACATGAGCTGTCCCAGTGCCGCCTGGGCAATGTGGGGCCGGAAATCACCTTTTTTCATCTCCTCTACGGCATGGTGTCTGACATTATAATGGTATACTCCCTGGTCAAGACCTTCCACCCTGTGAACAACGATATAGGTCTCGATGGGGTACAATCCTCCTGCAGAAGGTGCCGTACGGAATTCGAAGCCCATTTCCTTGCGCTGTATGCCGCTTGATGCCCATAGGAGGGATGAAAGGACATCCGGGCCGATGGGCACCTCAACGAACCGGCGAAGGCTCTTCCTTCTTAAGATCGCCTCATGCAGACTCATGTCTCCGCACTTTTGGGGTTTCTCAAGCACAACCTTTTTCGCATCAAGATATTCCTTGTATGGATCAGGTTTTCTGTTCCAATCAATTGCACATTCAGGCATTCGCCAACGATCATACTTGGTTTCCTGCTGAAATCTCTCGCCGATCACTTTTCCCATGATACCTTTACCTCCATATGAAAACATTGCGGTTAAGGATTTGGCTGATGCACCTTCGTTCATGAAGTATTACCTCATAAATTAAGTGCCGGAGAGGAAAAGTCAAAAAGTCCTGCGAGGGACCATGGGGATCTCTCCTAAAATTGTGTTGAACAATGCACCGGGGTTAAAGAAGTGAATGGATTACCCTTCCCGTCCGGATTTGTAACCTTTGCTATAACGGGCATCAAGGATCTTCTTGGTGGTAGAGCCCTTTTTCTTGAGGATCTTGGAACCCCGGGTGATCTTGCAAAGGCTGATCCTGTACCGTGAAGCTATGCTCCTTTGGGTATGACCCTCATGAAGCTCCTTGAGGAGTTGCCATCTCAAGATAAGATCACGAAGCTCTTTCGGGGTAAAGATTTCCTCAAAAAATGTAAGCATCTCATGGTAATCCGTGATTCCGGCAAATATCTTCCCAACTTCATGCGCCGGGTCCGTACTAGGCCTGTTAGTCGACATGGTAAAGACGTAACCGAAAGGTGGCGGTGCTGTCAAAGATTTTTTTATCATAGAGAACAACTCTTGAGAGAGCCGGCAACTCTGGTATAGTGGATGCACAGAATATTACAATCAAGGACATTCATATGAGACTGATCTCATGGAACGTAAACGGTTTAAGGGCGGCCCTCAAGAACAACAACTTTCTGGAAAGTGTGAGAACCATGAACCCGGACATCCTCTGCCTCCAGGAAACACGCGTATCTCAGCCTGAGATCAATGTTCACCTTGATGGCTATCACCAGTACTTCAGCAGTGCAAAAAAGAAGGGATACTCAGGCGTAGCCGTTTTCAGCAGGACCATGCCTGAATCCGTATCCTACGGGTTAGGCATGGACGAGCATGACAACGAAGGCCGCATTATCACCCTTCATGTAAAGGATTATTATCTTGTAAACGTCTACTCGCCAAATGCCCAGCATGAACTTGTACGCCTTGATTACCGACAGAAATGGGATGCGGATTTCCTGTCTTTTCTACAAAAACTTGAACAAGAAAAGCCCGTGATATTCTGCGGCGACCTCAATGTGGCTCACAAGGAGATTGACCTCAAGAACCCCAAGTCCAATGAGCGCAATCCCGGCTTCACCGTCGAGGAGAGGCGCGGATTCGACAGGTATATTGAAAGCGGCTTCATAGATACCTTCCGCGAATTCAACAAGGAGCCAGGCCAGTACACCTGGTGGACATATCGGTTTCATGCGAGGGCCAAGAACATCGGGTGGCGCATAGACTACTTCTGCATCTCCAGGGCGTTGAAGTCCAGACTCAAGGATGCCTTTATCCTCAAGGATGTCATGGGCTCCGACCATTGCCCGGTGGGGATTATCTTGGGAGAAAAATGAATCACTCCTTCTTTTGAGAATTTTTATAGGGGGTCCTCTGTCTCGGTTACCTCACCGCACCAGGAGAGAATCTTATCTCGGATAGAATCCCTTATCCGCCTTATTCCTTCGAGAATCTCCTCTTCCGTGCCTGTTCTTTTCGACGGGTCAGGGAAGCTCCAATGGAGCTGCTTTATGAGCCCGAGAAACACGGGGCATTGCT
>JBEKLI010000214.1:0-4594 GCA_050010275.1 Desulfomonilia bacterium
AAGTATACGGAGCCTTCTTTCTTCCATATCTTTTCGAATTCATCATAGCCGAAGGGCTTGGAGGCCTCATAGCCCGTATGGGCAATGAAACCCTTGTCATCGAACCCGGTAACCACAAGGTAGTGCGGCCGGGAGAATAACCAGAAGCCAAGGTCCACCAGCACAATTACCGGCCTTTTCTCCTTAAGGGAGGCCTTGATATCCTCCGTGGTCCCCCGGCCGAGCCGGGACTGGAATCCCTGGGACCTAGCGTAATTCTCCAGGTCGGTGATGAGCGCGCCTTTGAGCTTTTCAATATAAACGGTTTTCGCGATGGTGCCCTGGTCCATGGCGAGTCCGTAATAAGCAAATACCGAGGCAAGTGAGGCCGGGCCGCAGAAGTGCGACTCCTGCTTCACGAACGGGACGCCTTCAATCTCGATTGATCCCGGGTCACCCGAGATAAGCAAGGTCAGGAGAATGATAGTCGTCAAGGCTGCTCATCCTGATGATAATGTCATGGTGCAGAAGCTTAAGGACTATGATGACGAGTATGATGATTATGAGCACTGCGATGATGACCCCCAGGCCGTCGCCTCCTGCCAGAACGTCATTGGATGCCCCTGCCAGTGTGTGTATCTGGTCTGGGCTCATGGAAGGGAGCTTGGCTGCGACCTCTTCGGAGGTGAGGCCGTAGGCCCTTAGCTTCTCCTGCACCATCTTGGTCTCCAGGGCCCGTTGAATGGTGTTGATATCTTTCTGGAGGGTTTCGCCGGTTGTATGGGGAGAAGACCCGATGGAGGGGATCAGCGCTGCAAAGGCCGGTGAAGTAACAAAAAGCACCATATAAGCGGTTATGAATGTTGCAAGCATGCGGTTTCTCATCGTGGATATCATGGCTAACCTCCTTAGGTTTTCCCCCTGATAATCCGCTTTGGCCAGGGTGTCAATCCCTGGTTGCGGGGGGTAGCTTTTGGATTTGCTTGCTCATACCCGTAGAGTTGAATCTGATCCTCTTCTTCATGGTAATCTAAAGTAATGAGCAGACTGTAAGGTGCAAGGCATAAGACTTTAAAGCTTATAGCTCATGAAGGTGACACGGAAGGGCAGGTGAGGAAATTCCTTTGTCTCGCCCTCGATAAAACCGATCCTTGCATACCAGCGCTTCAACTCCGTGTGTTGTGCGATGATGCCGATGTCTACTTGGCCGGCACCGAGGGTCTTGGCCTTGATGATAACATTATTGACCAGGGCCCTGCCGAAGCCTTTTTCCCTTTGCTCCGGCAGCACTGACAGGCGCTCAAGATAGCAGACATCAGGGGAGGCCTGCTCTATGGCTGCACATCCGACAGGCGTATCATCGTGCTCCATGATGTAGTAGACAACGCCCCTTACAAGATCCTTTTCGATCCACTCCCTTGTGCAGTTTGACGGATGCCTGGGACAATTTTTAAACGTGAGGCCGAAGCGCTCGGCTACGTCTTGATGAGAATCATGGATAAGTAAGCACAACCGGCTTGTATCTTTCAGGCCGGCTTTTCTTATATGGATATTCGGAACAGGCATATTGGTCAGGGGTATCCTGCCGCCAAGGGCAGGAGGTCTTCGATGAAGAATACCATGACCATGTCTGTAAGGATTCCGGGCATATGAATCATACACCCCCTATGCCCATCCTTCCCCTGCCAGGGCATCATGCAGTTCGTCCGGATGGTGTCGGCAGTGGTATTCGATCTTGCTGGATTCTTCATGGGCCTTGCTGTAGGGAAGCCCTGCGGCCATGCGGTTGCGCTCGTGGAGTTCATGCAGCAAGACATATCCGCGCTCCGGTTCTTCTATGGCATCATCGATCCAGACTTCATTTTGAGGAACGAACTCATACACAAAGTCATGGCCGCCTGCGGTGAAGTCGATGTCGAATACACTCCTGACCAGGCGGCCGTTGATGATCCAGACTGACAGCCCGCTCTCGAGTGTCTTCCATAACCGTTCGTGAACTTCTTTGCCTGAAGGCAGCTGTTTCCCGCTATGGGTCATTTTTTTAAGATCGCCTGCACGCCTGCGTTCCTTGCGCTCCTGCCTGTCAGCCTCCACGAGTGCCTCGGCATAGTTCTTGCCCTTTGCCATAAGGCGATGCTCAACAAGCAGATGGTCGATGAAGAACCGCCGTTCGTCGTGCACGGCCTCCTTGTCGATCCATAACTCGTTTACGGGGATATAGGGGTAACGGTAATGCTGGCCGAAGTTGGTGAACTCCTCATCCATGTGGCCTCGGATATAGACCCCATCCACAATCCAAACCCTAAGATCCCCTATGGCCGCATCCTTCTTAAGATAGGGTGGTTTGAGCTTTTCTGTCATAGACGTCTCCCTGTGGATTCTATTATTATAGATAATTGAATATTGTGCCACACCCAATTATATATGAGCTCTGAGGCGCATGCGGATATGAGGGACATGGTATCATGCCGGCTATATATATGAATATACGATCGGGTCAAAATGATCGGAAGAGCGAGGTAGGATTTGACTCTATTACAGGCGATAGTATTGGGATTGGTCCAGGGGCTGGGGGAGTTCCTGCCGATATCGAGTTCCGCTCATCTGGTATTGGTTCCCTGGCTTTTTAGATGGTCGGACCCGGGGCTTACCTTTGACATTGCCCTGCACATCGGCACGCTTGTGGCTGTGGTTATCTACTTTTGGAAAGATTGGCTTCGGCTCATAGCGAGTGGATTCAGCGATGCCGGGAGTAGAGAAGGCCGCTTGTTCTGGTACCTGGTCCTGGCCAGCATACCGGGTGCTGTTGCAGGCCTTCTGTTGGAGAAAAAGGCTGAAACCGTGTTCAGGGGCCCTCTTCTCATCGCGGGCATGCTGATCGGAATGGGTATTCTTCTGTACTGGGCGGACCGGAGAAGCGCCAAGAATATCGAGGAGGGCAACATCTCTTTGGGGGCGAGCATAATAATCGGCATATCCCAGGCACTGGCCATTATCCCGGGGGTATCCCGATCGGGTGTCACCATGACTGCGGGGTTGATGACAGGCCTGACCAGAAAAGCCGCAGCCAGATTTTCATTCCTGCTGTCAACACCCATTATCTTTGGTGCGGCCATGGTAAAACTTCCGTATATCATTTCACACCCGGCGATGATCACCATGGATTTCATCATGGGGATGCTGGTCGCTTGTATTATCGGTATTGCAAGTATAGGATTTTTACTCCGCTATGTTCTGACAAAGGATTTTCTTCCCTTTGTCTGGTACAGGCTATTCTTAGGCGGCCTTGTTATCGCGGTTGCCCTGATGCGGTAGTTCTATTTCTTTTCAAAAGGGTTATATCCCGGCTCTCTGTACAGGGTGTCCTTTTTATCAAGGATGTCCGGCCGATAGACCTTCGCGGCCCATTCTGCAGGCTCAACATCTTCGATGGCCACGGATACGGCCTTTTCTTCACACTGTGCTATGGTGACCACATCCTTTACAATCTGGTCTGCAAGCTGCCTTTTGACCTGCTCCGACCTGCCGGAGTAAAGTTTGACAATAATGTGGGGCATGGTTCTCCTCCTCTGGTTGATCTTTTTATACTGGTTCTTGGCTGCAGGAAAGCGAAGTTTGATTGATCAAAAAACCAAGTGCCCGAGACCGGACTCGAACCGGTACAGGACTAAGTCCCGAGGGATTTTAAGTCCCTTGCGTCTGCCAATTCCGCCACTCGGGCAGGCAAGAGTGGATGTAAACGCATCGGATGAGCCCTGTCAAGCTTCTCCTCATCTTTTACCGGTTTCCCTTCATGAATCTACCTGCTTGTGGTATTTTGTTAAAACACTTGGAGATTGTTCCGATCTTATTAAGGAGCTGCATCATGGGCTCAGCGTGAAAGGAGCATGTTATGGTTAAGGTGACCTGCCTTGGTTCTGCCGGGACGGTAACGGGTTCAAATTTCCTTGTGGAGACTACCGCGGGCAAGAGGTTTCTTGTTGATTGCGGCATGTTCCAGGGCGGCAAGAAGATGGAGCTACGCAACTGGCGCGAATGGGATTTCGACCCATCACAGATCAAGGCGGTCTTTCTCACGCATGCCCATATCGACCACAGCGGCCGATTACCGAAGCTCGTCAGGGACGGGTTCAAGGGCAGGATCATCACCACTTCCCCCACGGCCCAGCTCTGTGAGATCATGCTCCTGGACTCGGCCCACGTGCAGGAAATGGATGCCCAGTGGCAGTCGAGAAAAAGCAAGCGCAAGGGCCGTGACGATATCAGACCGCTCTACACCACAGAAGACGCCCAGAACAGCCTCCAGTACATCGAACCCGTGGAGGGCGATGAGATCATACATGTGGAGGAAGGCATCCGGGTACGATTTAAGAATGCGGGCCACATCCTGGGCTCATCCATCCTGGAGATGTGGGTTACTGAGAACAGCCATGAGATTAAGATCGTCTTTTCAGGGGACATCGGCAAGGCGAACCAGCTCATCCTGAAAGACCCGGCCGAGATCTTCAATGCGGATTATCTGTTCGTGGAGTCCACCTACGGCAACCGTGTACATAAACCCATGGAAGAGAGCGAGGCCGAGCTTCTGGAGGCTATCAGCTATGCATATAAAAAC
>JBEKLI010000215.1:0-4585 GCA_050010275.1 Desulfomonilia bacterium
TGATTGCGGAAATGCGCCGTATGTCAAGCCTCACGGATGCGTAAAACTTCAAGGCATTACCGCCTGTTGTCGTCTCCGGGTTCCCGAACATAACACCGATCTTCTGCCTGAGCTGATTGATGAATATAACGGTCGTCAACGACTTGGAGATGGCGGCCGTGAGCTTTCTGAGCGCCTGGGACATGAGCCTCGCCTGCAAGCCCATGTGCTCGTCTCCCATCTCTCCCTCGATCTCGGCCCGCGGCACCAAGGCCGCAACGGAATCTACGACAATTACGTCAACAGCGCCGCTCCGCACGAGGTGCTCTGTAATCTCCAGTGCCTGCTCGCCCGTGTCGGGCTGCGATATCAGGAGCTCCTCGGTATTTACACCTATGTTGGCAGCGTAGTGTATGTCCAGCGCATGCTCTGCATCGATGAATGCAGCCACACCGCCTTGGGCCTGGGTGGATGCAATGCAATGGAGCGACAGGGTGGTCTTGCCCGATGATTCCGAGCCGTAGATCTCCGTCACCCTCCCCCTGGGGATGCCGCCGATGGCAAGTGCTTCAAAATCAAGCAGGAGTGACCCGGTGGAGATAACAGGCACACCCTTGCCGATGGCATCCGAGCCCATGCGCATGATGGACCCCTTGCCGAATGACTTCTCGATCTTGGATATGGCATCTTCCAATGCCCGTTTCCTACCTTCTTCCATTTCTACCCTCCTTTAACTCCCAGACTACTTCTATGGAGAACGGTGTACTGAGCGCCGCTGGGTAACAATACACTGCGATACAATAGGACCTCTGGTGCATTGAATATTCCCGTAACAGATTCGATTGAAAGATCTACCATAGTCGGTGCCTTTAGTCTACCCAGGGTGATGTGACCCGAAAATGGCCTTTTCTCCTCGGCAATGCCGAATGCGGTGCATAGCTTATCTATGTTTGCAGTCAATTGAGAAATCTCCTGCATGTCGCCTGCAAGCCCCACCCAAATGACCCTTGGCCTCTTTACGTTCGGGAATGCACCGAATCCTGCAAGCGATAGGTTCAGAGGCGGGCATAGGGAAGCCGCTGTATCAAGCTCGGCCGAGAGCGGCTCGACGGTCTCTTCACTGATATCTCCCAGAAACTTCAAGGTAATGTGAAGCCCCTCGGGCTTCACCCACCTCACGCCGCGATTTTTGGCTTTGAGCAGGATAATTGCCGAATCTACAGATGCCTTGATGTCTTCAGGAATGGGGATCGCGATAAATGTCCTGATCATTAATAAGGTTTCTTAGCATAAACAACGCGATTTTGGCACTGATCATCTTATTGCCGTCCCGGTCAAAGGAGAACTGTCTCATCTGCGAGACCTGATGATTCTTTGTGCCCACACAGACCCACACCGTGCCTACAGGCTTTTCCGGGGTTCCTCCGTCCGGTCCTGCTATGCCGGTCACGGCCATGCCGACATCCGCCCCGGTGAGCCTGAGCACGCCATAAAGCATGGCTCGGGCTACCTGTTCGCTTACTGCGCCGTAGCGATCAAGGTCGGATTTGTCGACCCCAAGGACATGAGCCTTCATATCGTTGCTGTAGGATACGACAGAACCGATGAAGTAATCGGAACTGCCGGGCACCTGGGTGATAAGATGGCCGATGAGCCCTCCGGTGCAGGACTCTGCAGCAGTACAGGTGAGACCCCTTGCCCTCATGAGATCGCCGAAAGTGCTTGAGAGGTCTTTGCCCTCAAGGGCATGGATGCCCAGGATAGACCGTATCTGTGCTTCCAAAGAAATAGGTACCACCAGGGCGATCTCCTTTTCCCTGGGCAGATAGCCGCATTTCTCGGCCAATGGCCCGATGCGCTCGGCGATCTCCACCTCCCGCAATCCGAAGACCGGGATCTCTCTGGTGGGGGTGATGTCACCTCCAAGCCCCTCGATCACGAGCGGGAACATGGCATAGGATTCTTTTGGCACCCCCGGGAGGAACACCACTCGGGTGCCCTCGAACCTGAGGTCGATACCCAAGGCGGAGCCCACGGGGTTTGCGATCTGCCCTTCAGAAGTCGGCTCTAGACGTTTTTTCAGTGCTTCAACGGCAGGTCTGGTCGTATCATCCGGGGTCAGGCCGAGCCCGCCGGTGACCACGATAAGATCGGTCCGACCAACGAGTTCAAGAATGGTCGAGCAGAGCCTGTCCGGGGCATCAGAGATCATCCTCACCTCGGCAAGTGTTATCCCTTTTGCAAAGAGCCGGGCAGCAAAGGGCTGGACAAAAGCATCGATGCGCCTGCCGGTGATGATCTCACTCCCGGTGATGACGAATACCGTATTCATGGTTTTCACCACATCTTCCTGGTCAGGTGCAGGACAAGAGCGCCCATGATCCCTGCAGCGATGTCGTCGGCCATGATGCCTACTCCGCCGTGCACCCGTTTGTCTATGGTCCCCACAGGCGGCGGCTTGACAATGTCAAAGAACCTGAAGAGTGCGGTGCCGATGACGATGTCTTTTAGCCGGGTAGGCCGCGAGATGAGGGTGACGAGCAGTCCACAGACCTCATCGATTACCACCCGTGACGGGTCTTTACCCCATTCATGCTCCATCTTTCCGGCCGCAACAGCACCAATAATGGTGAGCAGGGCGGTAATGACCAGGTAGCATGCAAAGGGAAGCCTTCGCATAACAAGATAGAGGGGTAACGCTGCAATGGTGCCGAAGGTGCCGGGTGCCTTGGGAAGATTGCCCGCGCCGAAAAACGTAGCAATGACCTCCATGATGTTTCTAGGCTTATCCATTATTCTTAGTGCGGGTCCTTGATTTTTTCGATCTCGCCGATCAGCTTTTTTAACGGTCCTGCGATGAGGCCGTCCATTTCAGTAAGCATCCCCTGGAATCGATTTACGATTGTTTCGCCTTGAGGGGTAAGATGGGCACCTATTCTGCCGTGCCTGCCTTTTTCCAAGAGGTCGATCCCGAGCCGGTTTTCAAAATCCCTCACCTTGCCCCATGCAGCCCGATAAGACATCTTGAGAATATGGGAGGCCTTTTGGAGAGAGCCGGTGTCCCGGACCAGGACAAGCAACTGGTATATCCCTATACCAAAAACATTTTCTCCATCTTTTTCAATCCATATCTTATACCGGAAATCCATATCAGCGGAATAGCATGAAGTGCCGTGCAGTTCAATACATCCCCAACGAGACGATAGTAGTTGATTCACAAGGCCCGAATACGATATGAAGATTCTGAAAAACACGTCAGGGAGCTTCTCATGAAGGCATGTCCGATATCGAAATTTTCTCATCACATAAGTGAGACGGTTACTGTCAAGGGATGGGTCGCCAACCGGAGATCGAGCGGCAAGGTATCCTTTCTGATTATACGTGACGGATCCGGCGCCTGCCAGGCCATTGCCGAGAAGGAGGTCATGGGCGATTTCTACGAAGAGATCAGGAAACTGCCGTTAGAGTCCTCGGTGGTTGTCATAGGTAACGTAGTGGAAGAACCCCGGTCACCCGGCGGCTATGAATTGCATGTTTCGGGAATGGAAATCCTGCAGAAATCGGAAGAATTCCCCATCGGCAAGAAGGAGCACGGTCCGGACTTCCTGCTGGGGATACGCCACCTGTGGCTGCGTACACCCAGGCAGGTCGCTATTATGCGGGTTCGTGACGCGCTGGTCAGGTACGTGCGTGAGTTCTTTTATAAGAACGACTTCACCCTTATCGACACCCCCATCTTCACTACCACCGTAGGTGAGGATTCATCAAACCTCTTCTCGGTGGAATACTTTGATCTGGGGAAGACCTACCTGTCGCAAACAGGACAGCTCTACCTCGAGGCAGCCATCTTCGGTCTCGGCAAGGTCTACTGTCTGGGGCCTACCTTCAGGGCCGAGCGCTCCAAGACCAGACGGCATCTCACGGAGTTCTGGATGGTGGAGGGCGAGATGGCCTTCTTCGAACATAAGGATAATCTGGAGCTCCAGGAGAACTTCGTTTCCTACATCGTGCAGAACACCATCAGGGAGAAGGCGGACGAACTGAAAAAGCTCGAGCGCGATATCGACCCCCTGAAAAAGGTGGAGCCGCCGTTTTTCAGGGTTACCTATGACGAGGCTATCGAGATTCTGCGTAAACATGGCTCAGACATTCAGTGGGGCTCCGACCTGGGTGGGGACGATGAGACCATTATCACGCAACTTTTTGACAAGCCCGTGTTCATCGAGTGCTATCCCAAGAAGACCAAGGCCTTCTACATGAAGCAACATCCTGAAAGGTCCGAACTCGTCCTGTGCGCAGATCTGCTGGCCCCGGAAGGCTACGGTGAGATCGTCGGCGGATCGCAACGCGAAGACAACCCGGAGATACTTATGAAGTCCATCCTTGATAATGGGTTGGACCCCGAGCGCTATGGGTGGTACTTCGACCTCAGAAAGTACGGCAGCGTACCGCATTCCGGGTTCGGTCTCGGCATAGAGCGGACACTTTCGTGGATCTGCGGGCTCAAGCACGTACGCGAGACCATCCCCTTCCCGAGGATGCTCTACAGGGCATATCCATAAAAATCAGGGCCTTCCGGTCGGGAAAGTCCTTTTCATAATGGGAA
>JBEKLI010000216.1:0-4577 GCA_050010275.1 Desulfomonilia bacterium
AGGAGCATGCCCGATATCGATGTGGATTTCTGCCAGAACCGAAGAGATGAGGTGATCGAATACGTCAAGAACCGGTATGGAGCCGAGTTCGTGAGTCAGATCACAACATTCGGCAACATGAAGGCAAAGGCTGTCATCAGGGATGTGGGCAGGGTCATGGGAATGGGCTATGCAGAGGTCGACAAGATCGCCAAGCTCATCCCGAACGACCTGAATATCACCCTCGATCAGGCCGTAATGGCCGAACCGCGCCTGAAGGAGCTCGTGGAGACCGACCCTTCGGTGAATCAGCTCATTGAAATAGCCAAGGCACTGGAAGGCTTGAGCAGGCACGCCTCGGTGCATGCGGGCGGTGTCATCATATCGGATGACAGGCCGCTTACCGACCACGTACCGGTATATGTCGACAAGAAGGGCATGCTCATCAGCCAATACGACATGAAGCGCATCGAGCGGGTCGGGCTCATCAAGTTTGATATGCTGGGCTTGAAGACGCTCACGGTCATCGCCAAGACCGTTGAGATCCTGCGCTCAGAGGATATTGACCTGGACATCTCGCGACTACCCTTAGACGACAAACTCACCTACCAGCTCATCGGAGACGGCGATACCTCCAGCGTATTCCAGCTTGAAAGCTCCGGGATGAAGGGCATGCTCAGACAGCTCAAGCCTGACAAGTTCGAGGATATCATCGCAGCAGTGGCCCTTTACAGGCCCGGACCCATGGACCTTATCCCCTCCTATGTCGACCGAAGACACGAAATGCAGGCCATCGACTTTCCCCATCCTTTGCTGGAAAAGATCCTCAAGGAGACCTACGGCATCATCGTCTACCAGGAGCAGGTCATGCAGATCGCACAGGAGATGGCCGGCTACACCCTGGGCAAGGCCGACCTGTTAAGGCGGGCCATGGGCAAGAAGATACGCGAAGAGATGGCAAAGCAGCGCCAGATCTTCATGGACGGGTCGGTGGAAAGGGGTGTGGATAAGGAAAAGGCCGGCGAGATCTTCGACCTCATGGAGAAGTTTGCCGATTATGGGTTCAATAAGTCACATGCAGCCGCATATGCCCTGGTGGCCTACCAGACCGCCTTCCTGAAGGCGCACCACTTCAAGGAATTTATGGCTGCAAACCTGACGCTGGACCTGAACAATACGGACAAGGTCTCACAGCACATTGCCGAATGCAGGAAGCGCGATGTAGCAGTATTGCCTCCCGATATCAACGAGAGCAGCTTCGAGTTCGTGGTCACAAAAGACGGAATCCGCTTCGGTCTGGGGGCTATAAAGAACGTGGGCAAGGGTGCAGTGGAGGCGATCATTGCCGAGCGTATTTCAGCGGACCCTTTTAAGGACATCGCATCGTTCCTTAACAGGATCGCACTGTCCAAGGTGAACAGACGCGTGGTTGAGTCGCTCATCAAGGCCGGTTCATTCGACAAGATGCACAGAAACCGCAGGGCCATGTTCGAGATGCTCGATGTACTGCTGGACCAGGCTCAGCGGTTAGCCCGCAACAAGCAAGATGCCCAGGGCAGCTTGTTCAGCCTTGAGGAATTCGCAACCGAAGATATCAGCAAACCCCTTGTATTGCCCGATATCCCTGACTGGCCTGAGGCTGAGAAGCTCAAGATGGAGAAGGATGGGATGGGGTTCTACCTTTCCGGCCATCCGCTGAACAAGTATGCGGATCTCATCGGCAAGTATGCCACGGCCACAACCTTGAGCCTCAAGGACGCACCCTCGCAGGTTTTTCTGGCCGGGGTCTTAAGCGGTGTGAATGTTTCGAGGACCAAGAAAGGCGAGGCCATGGCGAGAGGGGTGCTGGAAGACCTTGAAGGCTCCGTCCAGGTCCTTTTCTTCCCTCAGTGTTACGGCAAGTTTCAATCCCTTATCGCCTCGGATGAGCCCGTAATCATCAAAGCAAGGATCAACCGTGAAGAGGAGAACGGGGGAGCGGAATCCGACGTTCACACCCTCGACCTTGTCGCCGAAGAGGTTATGCCGCTGGACGGGGCCGATATGGTGCTGGCAAAGCGTGTGATTGTGCGGGTACCTTACACCTTGAGGAGTGAGGCCTTAAGAACCATCAAAGAGACGATCATCTCCAGCAAAGGTCCGTGCTCGCTCTGTTTTGAGGTTGAGACCGATGGTGCGGTCGTGAATATTGATGCGGGCAAGGATTACATGGTCTCCCCGGTGAGGGATTTTCTCCAAAGACTTTCCGAGATCGTGGGGCCAAAGGGGGTGGAACTCCAATGAAATCCAAAGAGAAGTTCATTGATATTGATAATGCCCTCAAGGAGCTTCAGGAGACCATATCAAGACTCAAGGGGGTCGATACCGCCGAGATCGAGCGGAAGGTGGAGGTCTTCAGAAAGGACCTCTACGAGGGGATCACCCGGTGGAGTAGTGTGGAGCTTTCCCGTCATTCCGACCGGCCCGGCATTGATGAGTACATTGCACACCTGTTTCGTGATTTTACCGAGCTCAAAGGTGATCGCCGGTATGAAGACGACCCTGCCGTCTTAGGCGGTCTCGCATTTTTGGATGATATCCCTGTGGTGGTCATCGGGCACAAGAAGCGCTCAGAGGGGAAGAAGGATTATATCCGTTACCACTACGGAATGGCAAGCCCCTCCGGTCATTATAAGGCCATCAAGCTGTTCAAGCTCGCTGAAAAGTTCAAAAGGCCGGTGATCACTTTTGTAGACACACCCGGTGCCTATCCCGCACCAGAGGCGGAAGACAAGGGCCAGGCTTTTTCCATTGCACAGTGCATCCGGATGGTAGCCTGTGTAAAGACCCCGGTGGTAGCCTGCATCATAGGTGAAGCGGGTTCCGGAGGTGCGTTGGCGCTCGGCTTCGGCGACAGGATCATCATGCTCGAGAATGCCTTTTACAGCGCCATCAGCCCTGAGGGTTTCTCCTCCATCATCTACGGCGACTCTACCAAAAAGGAGAAGGCTGCCGAGACGCTCAGAGGAAGCGGTCGCGACCTCTACAGCTACGGCATTGTGGACTATCTCGTCAAAGAACCCACAGGCGGGGCGCATAATGACCCATCGCTGGTCATCGATGGAGTATGCCGGGCTGTGCGCCAATATGTGCATGAGCTTGTCAAGATGCCCATTGAGGAGATCATCAAGGCACGCTCGGCATTCATCCAGAGGCTGGTCCCTCCTTCGTAAAGACATGGACCATTTTTCCCTTTGGGGAGGAAGAAAGTTCCTTATTTAAGTTACGTCTGCATGGTAAAGCCCGAGGAAAGAGGGGCTGGCACCCTCCTTGCTTGCATTTGTGCAGGAGGCGAGTATGAAGATTAATCCGAACACGACCATCGGCTCTGTAGCAGGGTACCAGGTCAAACCGCAGAGCGGACCCAAAGGGGCGTTTGAGGATGTCCTCAAGGGTCTTGAGGCCGGATCTATGAATAAGACCGGCATGGTTGAAGCCCAGTATCAGACGGTTCCAGTCAGTCCGCAGAAGCTTAGTGCGGTAAGCACCGGCGAGGAGGCCATAGACCTCTTGGATACGTATTCAAAGGCCGTCTCCGATCCGAATGTAGACCTCAAGACAATCTCTTCCATGGTTGACCAGCTTGACACTATGAAGTCCAAGGTGGATAACGCCGCATCGTTCATAGCGGATAACGACCCGCTCAAAGGTATTATGAATGAGGTTTCTTCCACGCTGTACGGTGAGGTGCTCCGTTTCAGGAGGGGTGAGCTGATCGGTTGATATGGTCGTTATTGTAGCACTCTTCGGGCTCTTTATTGGGAGTTTCCTCAATGTCTGCATCTACAGGATCCAGAAAGGGGAATCTATCGTCTGGCCGCCATCGCATTGTCCGAAGTGCACCAAGGCCCTGAAGCCCTGGGACAACATCCCGGTCATAAGCTATCTCATCCTCAAAGGCAGATGCAGGTACTGCTTTGAGCCCATATCGGTGCGGTATCCGGTTGTGGAGCTCTTGAGCGCCCTGCTTGCCGTGAGCCTGCTGTACCGGTTCGGCATGAGCGTCACTTTCCTGATTTATTATCTCTGGGCATGTGTCCTTATCATCATCACCTTTATTGATCTCGATATCCAGATCATTCCCGACAGGTTGTCGCTCGGCGGCATCGTGGTGGGGCTCCTGGTTGTCTACTGGCTGCCCATAACCTATAAAGACGCCCTCATCGGCCTCATTCTCGGCGGCGGCCTGCTCCTGGCAATCATTTATGGCTATTATTTTCTCACGAAAAAGGAAGGCATGGGGGGCGGTGATGTGAAACTGCTTGCAATGATCGGTGTGTTCACAGGCTGGCAGGGCGTGCTCTTCACGCTGTTTGCCTCCTCGCTCATGGGCACCATGGTTGGTATCCCATGGGGGCTCATCAAGAAAGGCACCCTCAAGGCGGCCATCCCCTTCGGGCCCTTCCTGGCGCTTGGGGCGCTGATCTACGTGTTCTGGGGCCAGTATCTCATCGATTGGTACTTCGGATATCTCGGATAAGATACCCGTTATTACCGTACAATGTTTGTATCCCTTTCCTTAAGATGAGCATCAAAAATATGTACGTGATTATAGTAAA
>JBEKLI010000217.1:0-4574 GCA_050010275.1 Desulfomonilia bacterium
AATTCCCTGGCCTGTTCTTTTGTCATCATCATTGCCCTATTATCCTCCTGTTCTTTGTATCTCTCAGGCCCACGACAGCCTTGTTCATTTCAGCATAATCTCCATGAATGCCTCCATCTTTCCCTTCTCCTTGAGGACCCGAGAGCCCATATCCATCAGTGTCGCGGGAACATCCGGGGAGCTCTCCCGCTTTCCGAGCTCGATGGCCCCTTCAGGACAAGCACTTGCACAAAGACCGCAACCAATGCATTTTTCTGTCAGTATACGTGCCTTATTCTCCCATGAGACTATTGCTTCAACCTGGCACCGGCCGTTATAGCAGATTCCGCACCCTATACACTTATCTTCGACAACATACGCCAGGTATGAGCTCGTTGCAACGGCGTGAGGATTGTTGAAATCCATGAGACCCCTTAGGAAGAGGCAGCAGCACGAGCAGCAATTGCAGATCTTGTCCGCCTTATCAGCCGAGTTGTTGCCGCAGTGAACAAGTCCGGCCTTTTCCGTTTCATCAAGAATAGCCAATGCCTCCTCAGGGAATACCCTTCTTCCTAAAGATCTCTCGATGAGAAATTCGGCCATCTTTCCGAAATTGAAACATGTCTCGATAGGGGCGTTACAGCGTTGTTCAATCATCCGACATGAACAGTCAGAGACCGCGATCGTTCCAGAGCTCCTGATCAGGCTAGAAACAGCCTCATGGGGGAATATATGCGATTTGATCTGCAGGGTGGATTCGACAGGAATGATTCGCATGAGAGGCGTTGGATCGCCGCAGACTGAGGAGATCATGCAATCGTTTCTGTATCGTTTCCAATTGGCTTTCAATCTCTCATAAAAAGGTGTATCTTTCGATTTCTGCAGGGAGCGTTCGCACAGCCCGGTTGTCGGGATAAGGGCATATCCTTTTCCTTTTTTCGTTACGTGACAGAATATTGCACCCCTTTCAGCCATTGTATCAAGATGCATCATAGCTTCTTCCTTCGCGAAGGACACGGTTTGCATGATCTCTTCCACAGTCTTTAAGCGGAAGCTCATGCCCATCGCGATCTTGATCTCATCAGCGGTAAAAAGGAGACGTACTATTTCATCAAAGGCCTGAGACTGCGGTGCACCTGTCGGGTGCGTATCCAGCACACGGCGAAATGCTTCGTAGTGATCCATGGCATACCTCCTTATTCTGCTATCCTGAAATGATTTTATGCCTTCTTGCGATCCTCCACCCTGATCTCCATGACGATGTGGCCCCAGCCGCCGCACTTCACGCCGGTATCAAAACACCCTGTCCTCTTGAAACGCATCTCGTTCGGATCGACCCCTGCATAGAGGAGCTCATTGGCGGCAAAGATAAGGCCCGGGATCTTGCCTAATGCAAAACAGCAGATTTTCCCCGGATTGAGCTTGGTGATGAGGTTACCTGCACCGTCGAAAATAAATTTATCCCCTGCCTTGTGCTGAGAGTTACACCCGCTCGCCTCCACCACCTCAATGACAATGGTCTTGCCCATCAAGGCTCCGGCCTTGGACATGACATCCAGATTGCGGGGATTCTCCATGAATAACGACATCTCTTCATCCGTATAGCCAAGATGCCCCTGAATAGCCTTCCGTGTCCCTTCATCAATTTTCATACTGCCTCCTTTTCACGTTTTATAATTTGTTTGACGTCAAACCAAATCCATAAATTTTTTTAGAAATTATCATGGATCTTGGTAAGCAAATGCATGAGGGTTTCCATCTCCTTATCCGTTAATCCCCGGTATGCCTTCTTCCTTAGGGCCTCGGATACATCCCAGAAATTCTTCTGCATGGCCCTTCCCTTTTCCGTCAGAGAGATAATACTGCTGCGGCTGTCGGATTCATGCGTTCTTCTCAGTATATACCCGGAGTTGGTGAGCTTGTTCACCAGGGCCGTGACCGTGGATTTATCCCTGTTGATGATCTCTGAGAGCTTCTTCATGGGTAGATCGCCATAGGTGAACAGCGCCCAGAGGATATCCCCATGGGACGGCGCGATGCCCTTCAGCTTGCGCCTGGCAAGCTCACTGGTCAGAAAGCTGTTCGCCTTGTCCCGGATCCTGCCGATCTGGAGGATGACCAACTCTTTCTTCATGAGTCATATATAGTTTGACATCAAACCATTGTCAATAAAAAATATTGGGTCATCCCCCATGAAAAGATCCGGGCATATTGAGATAGCGTTCAAGTACATACACACTGTCAGGCGTGCATGGCTCCTTGCTTATCAATTCTTTTACCTCGTCGATTTCATGGAATGCCCCGCCGCTCAGCTCTTCGCTCTGGAGGATGAACGGCCCATCAGAGATACATGAGAATACCCTGCCCCAGACCTTCTGCCCTGCATATTCACCATAAAAATCGAAAAGAAACTTCAAGAGCACACCTTTAATCCCAAGTTCCTCTTCGAGCTCACGTCTTGCCGATTCCTCATATTCCTCTCCGGCAAGCACCACGCCGCCGGTACAGAGATCATGATATTCCGGGAAAATGTCCTTGGTCATGGTGCGGTCCTGCACGAAGAGTTGCCCGCCGGAGTTGAAGACCAGGATGTATGTAGCCCTGTGAATAAGCCCTTCTTTCCGCATGAGAGCCCTTGGTGCGCTGTCGATTTCTACGTTGTGCTCATCCACAATCACCACCAGCTCCTTGGGGCTTAGGTCCGGATTGACCATACGGGCAGAGGAGGAATTTGGATGATTGCTTAAGATATCTTTTGCCATGAACGGCACCTCCTCAATTCTTGTACAGGTGATTATATGATGACGGATGAATAGCAAACAAAAAAGAGCAGGATGAAATTGCGGAAGTCCTGCCGGATTGGCATTATATACTCCTTGATGGTCTCTGCAAAGCCTGCTACTTGCCCGTGAGTATGGTGGTAAATATATATAAGAAGCTGATGGGTAAAATTTCCTCAACCCAAGATGAAAATTTGCTTGAAGGAGGAACCATGTCAAATAAAACCTATGTCAAGTCACTCTTACTCATTGCCATTATCACCCTTGCCCTTGGGGGATTGTTGCTCCACATACGTGTTCACCCGATTGTGAAAGTTCCTTCTATTGTTGTCGGGTACATTACGGGCGTCCTGAGCATCATTGTGGTGCCCTTGCTTTTTTCCTTCAAGAAGACCCTTTCTTACGGTTATGTCTTAAACGGCATGTTGGCCATTATCGGCACGATTCTCATGGCTCACTTCTCAATTGCTCATTGGCCTGCCCAGGCTACATTTGCGTCGATCATCCTGGAGACGACACTGCCGGACATACTGATTTTGTGGACTATCTTTTTTATCGGGAAAGCACTCTTTGATCTGGAGACCTTCGGCTATGATCCGAAAAAGCCCAAGGTAGGTGTAACATACCGTTACCCCAACATGGGATGGTGGCTCGTCCATCTGGTGGGCTTAAGCATTGTGTATACCCTCGGCAACCTACTTTGGAGGTAACCATGAATAATTTCAGACTGTTTACCATGAACTGGTGGCTCCTTCACATAGTCGCGATCGCATTTTTCTTTTACCTGGGTCATGCAGTGCACTTCATGTAATAATACCGACAATATTTTTAAAAACACGAATAAAGGATCAAGGAGCGCATGCCCCTAGCCGACCTGAACGCAACGACCCTCAACTACCGGTTTGACGGACCCGAGCAGGGAGTAGTCGTGATGCTCTCCAACTCCCTTGCCGCCGATATCACCATGTGGGACAGTCAGGTTCCCGCACTCATCCAGGCAGGGTACAGGGTGCTCCGGTATGACGGCAGGGGCCATGGCCTCTCAGCAGCGCCCGCAGGTCCGTACTCCATGGAACTGCTCTCAGCCGACGCTGTAGGGTTGATGGATCTGCTTGGCCTGGAGAAGGTCCACTTCTGCGGCCTTTCCATGGGTGGCATGGTCGGCCAGATACTGGGAGCCAGGCATGGCGACAGGTTGATCTCGCTGACACTCAGTTCCACAGCGGCCCACATCTCCCCGCGCGAAATCTGGGATGAACGGATCGATCTCGTTCGGAAGAAAGGAATGGCAGCGGTTGTTGCTGCCACCATAGACCGTTGGTTCACCAAGGCCGGTCAAGATCGTCTGCCAAATGAGATCGAAAAGATACGCCGGGTGATCTTGAATACGCCCCTTGAAGGATATTGCGCCTGTTGTGCCGCGATCCGTGATATGGATCTGCGGGACTGCCTTGGTGCTATTAAGCAGCGGGTACTGGTGCTGGTTGGTGAGCAAGATCTCGGTACCCCTGTGTCTATTGCTGAATTTATCCGGGGCGGAATAGCTTCTTCGGAATTGAGAGTCATTCCTCATGCAGCCCATTTTGTCAATATAGCCCCCCTCAGTGTCGAGATTGACGAAGGCAAGACCATTGGCAAATGGCCACGCGTCCTTGAACTGAGGTTGGATGACCCACCTGCCGCTCTCGTCTACATAACCCCATTTGCCATCGGCACAGACCGCCGCAAGGCCCTCGGAGAAGTCACCCGCGGTGCCAAACTGAGGTTGGATGACCCACCTGCCGCTCTCGTCTACATAACCCCATTTGCCATCGG
>JBEKLI010000218.1:0-4544 GCA_050010275.1 Desulfomonilia bacterium
CCTCGGCCACATTGATGTCTTGAGGACCTACGCCTGCAATGTCATATGCCTGCCTGGAGAGCCTCACCGCGATATCCAGGTCCACCTGATCATGCCTCCTGTTTGTGCCGGATCCCAGCACCGATGCCAGGATCTTCACCGGACGGGCGGACTTGAGCTTCTTCAGGAAATCTCCCGAGCACACGATTGCACCGGCGGCTCCATCTCCGATGGGCGCGCACATGGGAACGGTCAGGGGCCAGATCACAGGCCGGCCCTGCAGGACCTCTTCCACGGTCATGGTGTTCTGGAACTGGGCATTGGGGTTCATGGAGCTGTGGAAGTGGTTCTTTGAGGCAATGACCGCCAGCTGATGCTGAGTGCTCCCGAAAGTTGCCATGTGCCACCTGAGCATGTTGGCATACACGTCCATGAAGGCACTCCTGGTCTTTCCAGCACCGGCCCCGCCGTCATCAACCGGGATATCCAGCTTCACCCCGTCCATGATGCCCCTCCAGGCCTTAAAATGACCATCGAAGTTGGAAACATCCACACCAGCATTGAAGGCCATCATGGACTTCGCCTTGTCCTCGTTGTAGAGCTTCTCCATCCCGATGGCCAAAGAGCACTCGTACATGCCGCTTGCCACGTCCTTGTATGCACAGTGGAGCGCCGTGGACGCACAGGCGCATGCATTCTCCACATTGGTGATGGGAATGCCCTCGATGCCCAGGGGCCGCAGGGCAACCTGCCCTTTGATGGAGTGCTGCATGGTGAAGAAGCCCCATGCCGTGTTGGCAAAGAACGCGGACTCGATATCACTGATCTTGATTTCTGGTGCATCATCCATAGTCCTAGCAAAGGCCTCTGCCACCAGGTCCTTTTCTGTTTTCTCCAGGTGCTTGCCGAACCTGGTCATCCCCACTGCGATAATATACACGTCACGCATTCTCAGCTGCCTCCTTGTTCCAGTAGTTTCCGATCTCTGAATATCTTTCGGGAAATTCTTTCACTGTTCAGGGTGATTTTCCCCTACGCACGGTTGGAGAAAACCACCCCTCACAGAATGATTATTCGTCCTCTGGAAGAACACCGCGGTATTTCATGATCTTCTCAAAGACCTTTGCCTTACCCTCGGCGTCCTTTTGTAGGAACTCCTCGTCCTGTTCAACCTTCATGAAAGTGGGGTTTTCCCACCAGTTGGGTTTTGTCTTGATGATGGGATTTCCGCCTCCGGAAAAGGCCATGGAAAGATCGGGCCCACCGGCCAGCTGACCCATCGTCCTCTGTTGGTAGTTGTATGCATTCAGCCAGCTCTCACGGTCAAACCAGTTATTGAGTCCCACCGGGCCGACGGGTAATCCGAGAACGAAAGATGCACCCTCCAAATGTCCGAGGAACATGGACACCGCACCGATACTGAACATTATCCTTGCCTCGACACGATGCATCGCAGCAGCGGCGCAGGCATAGTCTGCAGCCATTCCGAAATCGATCACTTTCCACACGCATGATGGCCCGTAAGCGCCTATCCCCATACCCTTGTTCCGGCTGACGAACTTGATATATTCACCGCACGTGGGAAAACCGCACGCCCCGCAGTCCCACAAGACCGGATCGCAGAGGTCTGCGCCCAGCAACAATATGGGTGGCAGCACACCTTTCTCGGCCATGGCTTTAAATGCCACGGCGTCGTGCATCTGGAACGTGGATGTCTGCCCGAAGGTCTCCAGGACATCGATTATGGGATTGAGATCTTCTCCTGTAACGATCTCCGTCCGAAGACCCAACGAGTTCGTAAGGGTCGGTGCCTTGGCTGCTGCCACAGCGCATCCTTTGGTAACTTCCAGGAGGTATTCTTGAGTGGCTTGCTCTCCACTATATATTGCCATGGCCTAGTCCTCCTTCTTTTTCTTGTCTTTGGATCCCTTGGGCTTGCTGGGATCAAACCTGTGATACGGATGGTTTGCCATCTGGCGGGTAATGATGGAGATCTTCCTTACTGCATCTATCTGCTTGGACATGTTCGTCAGATGGTAGTCTGTCGGGATGTCCGCATAGGGGTTCTTTGCCATGGCACCCACCAGGATACCCACAACCACCTCTGAATTCATGCAGAAATCAAGGTTCCTTCCGGCCAGCCCCACCGAGTAGCATGGTTTGGCGTCCACAAATAGACTCGATGCGATCCAGAGGGCAGATCCCACCGCATACCCGGTATCGTGGGCCCTGAGCGTGCAAAGCGGGCCCTTGATCGCAGTTGTTCTCTGGCGATCAGTGGTGTCTATGATCCCATTGAGATGCTTCACCTTGTTGTAGACGAACGAGCAGTCCTGCTCGCCGCCGCACAGTCCACACGCCGCATCCATGGGTGTGCTGTGGGCCCTGAAGTTGCCAATAAAAACGACCACATCGCTTTCCCTGACCATCACCGCCTCATAGAGAAACGGTTTCTTAAGTCTCTCGGGTACCTCGTGGTGTGCCAGGCGCTCCATCTCCCTGGCAATGTTTTCAAGTTCTTTCTGTCCATAGGCTATTTCAGCCTCAATTCCGCCTACACCGCCTGTGAACGGTGCTGTCAGTGCGGCATTGGTCATGAGTTTTGCCGCCAGCAGCACATTGTCCTTCTTTGCCTGCTCAGAGGGTGTATACGGAGGCCATTCTTCAATATGAATCCTTGACATTGTTTTCCTCCTTTTAAGATCCAGGTGTTCTGTAACCAGACTAGAAATCCAGGGGCGGACGCGGGTACGTCTCTGCGAGGATATGTCCGCCATGCCGCTCCAATGTCTCGTTGTTGCCATCTTCGATGAGGGTGGCCCGAGCATCCCTGAAGAGTTTCTCCGCAATGTATTCCCTTGTCAGCCCGTTACCTCCCATGATCTGGATCAGCTCATGGGCGTTCTGGAAGGCCATCTCAGTGCACTGGCTCTTTGCCACCAGCGAATATTCCGTAATAGGCGGGGAAATATTCAAGTTGAGGTTGAGCACGTTGCGTGAGATTGCCCGGATGACCTCTGTACGCGCGAACAGTTTGAAGACACGCTGTTTGTGCACATAGTGCTCCATGATAGGCCGCGTACCCTGGACCCGCTCTTTCGAATATACAAGGGCCTCTTCGAATGCGGCCCGGGCAATACCCGTTGACCAGGTGGCCATGATCATGTTGGCTGAGGCAAGGATCATCTCCAAAAGGGGCTCATAGAACGTCGGATCTGCAATCATGTTGTTCTTGGGCATCCTCACATTGTCGAAGTAGATCTCACCCTGGTTCAGATCACGCTGTCCGATCTTCTCAAGTGGCTTGCCCCTGGTTACACCGTCAAGGTCGAGGGGGAGAACGCAGATGCCGTTTCCGCCGAAACCTTTTTTCGGTTCGAGCTGCAGAAACAACAGGGCATGGGTGGCAATGGTGCCGCCCGAGACCCATGCTGATTTCTGGCCGTTGATGACCCATTCGTCACCCTCCAGCCGCGCCTGGACATTCCCCCGCATCTTGGGCGTGGTGAAGTAATCCTCACCTGAGGCAATGTAATCCGAGCCATGGTCCGGCTCCGTGATGGCCCAGCACCCCCTGATGCTTGCATCGGTGCATGCGCAGAACGGTTTTACATATTTTTCGATGAGCTCCTCATTACCGGCCAAAACCGCACAGTAGAACGGGAAGCAGATTACACCCAGCAGTACGGACAGCCCAAAGCTTCCCCAGCCCAACTCCTCGAACACGATATGGATCTGGAGAGGGCTCAGACCCAAACCGCCATAGTACTCCGGCAGCAGGGTCTTGTGGTAGCCTAGCTCATAAGCCTTCTTCAAGAATGGCCACAAGGGCGAGCCGTCGGCCACCACATCCTCGGCGGACATGGTATCCAAAGCCTTTGCTGTAGGTCGCATGACCTCCTCGGCAAACTCGTGGGCCGCCTTTTTCAGGGCTATGTCATCTTCTGTCAGGTTCATGAATTGGATATCGAAATATTCCATGTCTGGCCCCCTTACACTTTCAAAGGCAGCTTGTACTTCTTGCAGTACTCGGGATATATCTCGTAACCCGGTTTCATGAGGGGCAGAAGCTGCAGGACCTTGTTCACCGGTCCCTTTGCCACGACCTGGCGCAAAGCCAGTGCCATGGGTACGTTCAGGTCTTTCAACCAGAATTTGTGTACGATGTCGCCTTTCATCTTCATGGTGACCACAGGCATTTTCTTCTCCGCCTCAGCACCGAAGATGGGGCCGTTTTCATCGACAAACATGACCATATCGGGGTCACTCACGACAAAGTAAATTGATATTCCCGACTCCTTGAGACTTTTCCCAAACCCGAAATCCTTTATCATCCTTGTCCAGAGTTCACCGAATAGTTCTTCCGCTACTTTCTTGGTAAATATTGCCATACATTCCCCCTTTTGAGTGTTTAATCACCTATTATTTTTTATGGCTTGCACTGAACAACATGATACATACTTGGAATAACCTTCATAGGAAAGGGAAAATCAGAACAAATATATGTCCTCTATGTAGAGCTTAGGAATAATCGGTTAACCATATATGTTTTCACTGTATTTTTT
>JBEKLI010000219.1:0-4540 GCA_050010275.1 Desulfomonilia bacterium
GCCTTATCAATTTCATCGACTTTCATTTGCTGAACTCTGAAATCAGTGCCGGGCATACCGAGGTCTTTAAGGTTAATGTTGATCTTCTTGCTCAGATTGTTCGATGCACGCCAACGTTTTTCCAGGAAAGATTTTGTCGTGTCATAGTATTTTTGGAGAGCTTCCTCTACCTTTATTTTTGCTGCAGAGGTATTGTTCCCTGACTCATCAAGCATAGAGAGCTTCTGTTGCATCTCAATTGCTAACCTTAAAAGACCTCCCTCATCGGCGCGGTGCTTCCTCTTAAGCTCACGCAAGGTGTTGAGCTGTTCTTCGAGGTCTTCTATGCGCTGTGGGTCATGTTCATAGGCATCTATCCTGCTCCTGAGCTCTACATGCATGTCCTCAAGCTGAGCCATAATCTCATCCATGGAATGCACCAGCCTCCCCATGGATGGGTCATTGGTCACAATACGGTTTATCTGATGACGTGCTTCTGCAGTAAGGTCTGTGATGGAGGGGGTACCCGTATAGATGATCTCCTGGGCGGCTAAGGCGGTTTGCTTGAGTTCAGAGGCCTTTTGCGCAGTCTGGAGTTCTTGGGCAAGCCTCTCCTCCAGGCCTTCTTCGATGCGGGCTGCAGTAAATTCCTTAATACAATGTTCCAGGTAATCCCGTTCCTGCACCAAGGAATCAAGCAGGTTTTCGAGCTCTTCGTACATCTGAGTTGCCTCGGCATATTCCTTATATGCTGTCTCAACCTTATCTCTGTTGATCCCAGCATAATCCTCCAGTATCCTCATGTGCTGCCTTGGGTTCAACAGGTCCTGATATTCATGTTGGCCATAGATATGAATAAGCCCGGAAGACTCTTCAACAAGCCCGGCAGCAGCTGTCAACTTCCCATCGATGTAACACCGGCTGCTGCCAGTCGGATAAATCTCTCTCCGCAAGACCATCTCCCTGCCACCGACAGTAAACAGTGCCTCGATGATGGTTTTTTCGCTTCCGGGCCGGATCAGTTCTCGCCCTGCCCTGGCGCCCATAAGCAGGGTGAGTGCATCCAGGATGAGGGATTTTCCTGCCCCTGTCTCCCCGGTGATGCAATTGAGCCCCGGGGTGAAATCTATTTCGATCTCATCGAAGATAGCCATGGAAGAGATTTTGAGAAAATCAATCATCTCTCCTGCCACTTAAGCTTGTTTCTTAAAATCTCGAAATAATTACTCTTCGGGAATCTCAACATGACAGCCTTCCGGGAACCCCGCTTGACAAGAAGACGGTCTCCTGCCTGGAGCGGGTGTCCTTTCTGTCCGTCGAGCGTGAGATAAATATTGTCCGAGGCCTTACCGGACTTCACTACAATAATCACCTCCTGGAAATCAGGAAGCACAAGGCTCCTGTTGGAGAGCACATGCGGGCATATGGGATTAAGAATGATGGCGCTTACCTGGGGATGCACAATGGGCCCGCCAGCGGCAAGGCCGTATGCGGTAGATCCGGTAGGAGTGGATATAATGAGACCATCGGCTCGATAGCAGGTGATGAATGTGGAGTCGGCCCATACCTCAATATCGATAATGCGCGCCAGGGCACCCTTGTTGATGACAACATCGTTAAGCACATGCTGTGATGCTATTGTTTCATCAGCTCTCATGAGCGTAACTTCGAACATAGTACGCTCATCTCTGATGTACTGGCCATTTTTCAGGGCATCAAGGGCTTGGAAGACTTCGTTTTCAGTAACTTCAGTAAGAAACCCGAGGTATCCCATATGGATGCCGAGAACAGGTATCTCCCTGGGGGCAGCCATACGAATGGCCCTGAGAAAAGTCCCGTCACCGCCTATGGCAACAAGGATTTCGGAATGCGTCCACACATGGTCGGTGTGATTTACCCTAAGATAATCAGCGATGTGGTTTTCGATAAGGCAGGGCAATCCTTTGTCCTGCATCCAGCGGACAACCCGCTCGGAAAGGGCAAGGGCTTCTGGGTTATCCTCTTTGCATATGATCCCTGCGATCATCAAGCACCATATACAAGCCAGTCGAATCCTTTGTCTAGCTTAAAAAAAACCATTTTGCCTTTATACGGTTGAGACCTGAATATATCACCGTTCAAGGACTGAAACAGATTCGATATGAAAGGTCTGGGGGAACATATCAAAATAACGTATAGACTTTAATCTGAATCCCTCTTGAATAAGAACAGCAAGATCCCTGGCTAATGTTGATGGATTGCAGGATATATACACAATCCGACCTATTTTCATCTTTGACAGTATCTGGACGACATCCCGTGCCCCTTCTCTGGGGGGATCAAGGACAACGATATCAAATGTAACTCCTTCCTGTTCAAGCCATCTTAAGGTTATCGCAGCCTCTTCATTTAAAAATCGTATGTTTCTACATCCGTTCTCCCGGGCAATAGCAGCTCCTGCCTTTACCAGGTCGGGATCTTGTTCTACAGCGAGAACCTCATCAACATGGGATGACAGGGGAATGCCGAAATTACCGGACCCACTATACAAGTCAAGCAGCCTATGGGAACCTGTTGCACAATCAAGTATATAAGCCACAAGCTCCTGATTCACTTCCATATTTGCCTGGATGAACCCCCCGAAGCTGCTTGCCAGTGAGACTTTCCTATCATAGAGAGCTATCTCATAAGAACAGACTCTTTGTCCAAAGATTCGCCTGCGGCCTGGATCATTCTTCGGGAAATATGACAGGCCGCTCAGGGCAACATCCTGATATACTCTCCGGAGAAAATCCACATCGTTTTTTAGGGGTCTGCCTTTCATAATAACCTGTACCAACACCTCATCCTGAGGTGCATGTATCTCAAGTGAGCAGAGATCGGAAATTGGATGGGTTCTCAACATCTCACTCATCTGGTCCAACACAGTCTGGCATCGCTCATTCAGGATAAGACACCTCTTAATAGGCACAATGGCATTAGATTGCTTTCTGAAGAACCCTACTTCAAATTCATCTACATTCGTACACTGCACAACGGCATGGCATCGATATCCGTATTCTCTTGAAGAGATCACCGGTTCCTCAAAGCACAGTTCGGTCTTGGGGTTTTTTACCTGTATCTGTGACTTCAATATTTCCTGTTTGATCGCTATCTGTTCGGGATAAACGATATGCTGCCAGTCACATCCGCCACATATGGTGAAATAAGGGCATGGTGCAGTTACCCTGAACTGAGATGCTGCAAAGAGTTCTTTCACATCAGCCTCAACATAGCTGTTATGCTCTTTCACTACGTATGCAGCCACCGTCTCTCCAGGAATAACCATGGGGATGAAAACTACTTTGCCATCTCCTCTCCTTCCCACCCCCTTGCCCCCGTAAGCCATGGAATCGATGTGCAGATGAAAACATTCAGTATCCAAATATAACTCCTTTGCATATGCATTACAGCATACGGCCGAGGCCTTTGTATCTCTGGAATGGAATTATTGCAATGGGGACAGAGGTGCTATATGATGAAGAGATGGAAGCAATCATTCAATGGCTTGTTTATACTATTGGTCAGCTGGGGTATAAAGGTATCATTGTTCTCATGTTCCTTGAGAGCACATTTTTTCCGATCCCGAGCGAGGTTGTGATACCTCCTGCAGGATATCTCGTTGCCAAGAGTGAAATGAACATGTGGATCGTTATCATCTGCGGGGTCGTTGGAAGCCTGCTTGGTGCACTCTTTAATTATATGCTTGCCATACTTCTTGGAAGACCCCTCCTTTGTAAATACGGGAAATATATACTGCTCCCTCAACACCGGTTTGACAAAATCAATTTATTTTTTAACACCCATGGGGAGATCAGCACCTTCACAGGCAGACTCATCCCCGGAATCCGTCATTTTATCTCGTTTCCTGCCGGTCTTTCTCATATGAATCTGTCAAGATTCTGTATATATACCATGCTCGGGGCATGCCTATGGACGACTATTCTTGCTTACATAGGTTATTTTGTCGGCAACAACTTGGAGCTCGTAAAGCAATATTCACGTATGGCACTCCTTGTTGTTCTCGCGTGCATGGCAGTCGTATTTATCGTCTATATTCGTTCGTACAGAAAAAAATCGATGATTAAAAATTGCGAAGCATCCGCTGACAACGAATGAATGAGGTCTCAATGTGTGAAACTTACGATATCTGCTTGTTTTCTATTAACTTTGTTTAATATCTTCTAATTATTGTTTGTTTTTAATAATCATTTCTAGTTGCAAACTATTGTACTTGACTTTTGTGGAAGATATGGGCTAATCTATAGTATTCCAGTTTCGGGAGGGTCTATGGGAAGCAGATATCCGTCTTCGGATTTCGAGATCTACACCCGAAAGATCAAAGACTACTCCCTCCTCACCCCGGAAGAAGAGTTGGATCTAGCTCGGAAATACAAAAAGGGCGACATTGATTCTGGCAAGAAAATCATCACTTCGAACTTACGTTTTGTCGTGAAGATTGCCCAGCCCTATTTTCACCTTGGTTATGGTCCGCTCGAGATCGTGCAGGAGGGGAACATGGGTCTCATGAAGGCTGCGGAAA
>JBEKLI010000220.1:0-4532 GCA_050010275.1 Desulfomonilia bacterium
ACGGCAAAGAATTGAAAGGACGGGCAATCAATGTCAATGAAGCCCGTCCGCGTGCCGACAATCGCGGTGGCGGCGGTGGTGACAGAGGCAGAAGGCCGGGCGGTGGCGGTGGTGGAGGCGGAGGCAGACGTCGCTTCTAACGCTTCCAAGGATTGGTAATGCACTACGATGCCAATCACGCCGCAATATTACGGCGCCAGAGAAGATTAATCATGTATTGAAGGTATAGGGCGACCCTCCGGGTCGCCCTATACACTGAGCACCACCACGAGTGCTCTATGTCAGTAATACCTTGTATCCTGCTAACAAGAGGACAACGGACAGGATTCTCTGCACACCCAGGACCGGGAGCTGCCTGCTGCCGAGGTATGAACCCACAAGGCCTCCCGAGATTGCCGCAAGGGCAAAGGTGAGGGCATAGGAGGGAATCGCATGATTCCCGCTTACGAAACCCAGGAGTCCCGAGCCGGAATTTACCAAAATGAAGAAAGCCGATACTGCAGCGGTCTCCTTGTTCCCCGCCCATCCCATGAGGATCAGGAGCGGGCTTAAGAATATGCCGCCACCCACGCCGATGAGGCCTGAGAACAACCCGAGAACGGCTCCCATGAGCAGGGTAAAGAGGGTCGAGGGAAGCCGTATTTCATTCGTCTCTATGACAGGCCTTACAAAGAGTTGCACTGCCGAGAACCAGAGAATAAATACGATGATATATTTGTATGTGTAGGCAGGGAGCACATAGTAGCCGCCGATATAGGCAAACGGTATGGAGGTCAGCGCGAACCGCCAGAACACCGACCATCGGAAATAGCCTGCCCGGTAGAATTGGATGGAGGCAATGGCCGAGACCAAGATGTTCAGCACCAGGGCCGTGGGCTTGATGACCATGGGCGTCAGACCGAAGAGGGTCATAAGGGCGATGTACCCTGAAGCCCCGCCATGGCCGACACATGAATAGAGAACAGCCACGGTGACAATGCAGATAATCAGATATGCAAGGATTGATGGGTCCATATGCTACTCCATTCCATCATGTTTCATATTCATTGAATTGGTGGGTTTCGCGAAAGCTCCACGCACCCTACACAAACGGCCCCTTGCCCTGGCATGCAGGGCACTTCTCGCCATAATCAGCCCTGTATGCCTCACCGCAAGAGGGGCATAGGGCAATACCGGAACGTTTTTTACCAGGAGAGGTTATGTATGAGGGCTTTACAATGACCTTTTCCATACTGTAAATATCTACGCCTGCCGTGCGGAATTCATCGAGGATCTGCTGCTGGTCCTGGTCTTTCTTCGGTTTCTCTTTCAGGAACCAGGCCCTGATGGCGCTCCAGTCTTGAAGCTTCTTTGCATCGAGGTAAACCCGGATGCCTTTGCCGGTATATTTGTTGAAGAAGGTAAGTGCGTAGCGGCTGGTATCAACGATCTTGAGCCACCTGTTCCCGATGGTGCACCGGGTAAGGAGCTGCACGGCATCGGGCAGACAATGCTGGCTCTCAGCGATAACGTCGAAGAACTCACCCTCGGGTAGGTTGGCCTTAGCAATATCCACCATGATTCCTCCTGCCACGATCCCCGGCGCTATGCTGCCGTGGAAGGCCTTCACCTTTTCTATGAATTCATCAAAGCTATATGGGCCTATGTTCATATGTCTTCTCCTTGTAATGGACCCCTCACCGAAGGCCCTCTCCTCATAGGATGGGAGAGGGAATGTGTCTCTATTGATTTTCCTCGCCCCCATGAGGGGAGTGACTCAGGCCATCCATGGCCTTCGCCCTTCGGGTGCACGTAAAGTGCGTCCAATTCGGCTATCCTGCCGAATTGTGGGTGGGGTGAAGGGGAATAAAAATTCATACCGCCTCAATCCTACATTTCACATACCGGTGCAGAGGAGTGCCTGCGAACTTGTCCCGGTAGGTGTTCTTGGTGAGTCGGTTCACATTCGTTCCATATGCCTTACCATCGTGTATCAGGCCGAACCCATGGGGGATGATCACCTGGCCCTTGCGGGTGGTAGGTGTCACCTCCAGTTCGATCTCGGCCTGGCTGGCCTCGGTCACGATGCGCACCTTCTGACCGTCTGTCAGGCTCAAGACTGCTGCATCGTCAGGGTGCATGGCCAGCGTGCAAGCCCGCTTGCCCTGGTTCCATGCCGGATCGCGCATGATCGTGTTGGCATTCATGCTCATGTGGCGGCCTGCCTGGAGGATGAGCGGATAAACCGGGTCGGGCTGCAGCGAAGCCTCTTCGGATGCAGGTTCAATGCCTTTGACCCATTCCTCCATTTCCGGGATGTGGATGTTGATGCGGCCGTCATCGGTGGCAAGCATGGCAAAATTATCGTCCGTGTCTGCCATGCCGATGATTACCCCTTCCGGGTGGTCGAGTATGGACTGGAAGACCTCCTCTCCCAGGGTTATGCCCGGGGTGAACCCTGCGCGGGCCGCTGCCTTGCGGAAGCTCTTCGGGGCTGCCTGGAGCAGGCCCCAGAGCGCTGCAAGATTCGGCGAGCCCAGGGTCCTGCCCAGGGTCTTGGCAAGGATGTAGGGCATATCCCCGAGGGCGGCCGGGTTCTCCTGGACGAACTTCATGAGCTCCATGCCGTAGGTCATGCGGTCCTTCGCCGCCGCTTCGGTGAGGGACTGCGGGATGGCAGGGATAATGCCGAGGGCATCTGCGAGACGGACCAGGATCTCGCTCAGATGGAGTGGTTCTCCCACAGGCTTCACAACAGGCCGTCTCATCTGGAAATAGATTTCCGGGAAGGTCCAGGTGAAGAAGGTCCCGTCCCAGGATTCATAGCCCGACAGCGCGGGCAGCACATAGTGTGAGAGCGCCGCTGTCTCGGTCATGGCCAGCTCGCAGGTGACCAGCAGATCGAGCTTCCTGAAGGCCTCTTCGTAGGCTGTGGTGTCCGCATAGGAGCGCAGCGGATTCGACTGGCAGCAGAGCACGGCCCTGGTCCTCTCCGGATGGTCGCCCATGATCTCTTCGGGAAGCACATTCGGCGGGAACACCCCCATGAGTGCCGGGAAGCCGGTTGTTACGGTGCGCCAGGTCTTTGGGTTGCGCTCGTCCGTATGCGCCCCCAAAGGCATGAGGTGGCCCGGGATTACGTTGCCGCCGGGTACACAAAACCTGCCGCAGATGGTGTTCAAGATGAGGTAGAGATAGGTAGCGGCAGTGCTGTGGCGGTTCATGTAAACCCCGAGATCGGGATGCATGCACCATTTCCTGGTGGCCAGCAGCCTGCAGACCTCGCGAATCCGGTCATAGTCGAGTTCGCAGATCTCAATGGCCTTCTTTGCATCGAAATCCCTGAACCACGGCTCGATCTCTGCAAAGCCGCTCACATGCTGATCAATATATTCTTTATTATACCAGCCTTCCTGGATGATAACAGATATCATTGCACGGGCGAGCAGAGCATCCGTGCCGGGACGGATAGCCAGGTGGATGTCGGCGATCTCCGCCGTCTCGGAGCGCCTCGGGTCAATGACCACCAGCAGCTTGTCCGGGTCTTTTGCAAATTCTTTCAGAACGAGCGGTGCCCTGGGCATCTGGTGGCTCTGCATGCCGTTCCACCCGATGGCGAGCAGCATGTCGGATCTGTGCTCGTCGGGTATACCGAAGAGGTACTGCCTGCCCGTTAAACGGCCGCTGGCCCAGAATATGCCGGTGAGTTCCTGGGCAAGCGGGCTGTAGTGATAGCGTGAACCCAGCGCCCGCATGAGCCTTACCCCGAAGGCTGCATCGAAATGGCAGCCCTGGCCGCCTCCGCCCATATAGGTATATGCTTTCGGTCCGTATGTCCCGACGATTTCCTTAAGCCTGCCGGCGATCTCGCTGATGGCCTGGTCCCAGGGGATGCGCTCGAACGTGTCGCCCACCTTCTTGAGCGGATGGGTCAGCCTGTCCTTATGATGCTGATGAAAGGCGATGTTGGCCCCCTTGCGGCAGACATAGCCCCTGGAGCGGGGGTTGTCCTTGTCGCCCTTTACCTTGGTGATCCGGTTGTCCTCAACCAGCACTTCAAGCCCGCAGTTCTGAGCACAGAGCACACAACCCGTCTTTTTCCATTCGCCCATTTTATTCCCTCCCTAAATTCCCTTTTTCAAAATGCGCTCAAAGATCATTTGCTTGAAAACCTTCAAAGGCTCGCTGTCTTTTACAAGCTTCATATGCATGATGGCGCCTTCCCAGCTGTTGAGGATGAACTGGGCGGTCCGTGACGGATCGATGTCCACGGAGATATCCCCTCTCTCTTGCGCCTCAGCAAGGCATTGCTGCAAAAGGGCTTTCATGTTTGAGTAGATAGTATTGATCTTCTCCCTGAAGGCATCGCTCAAGTCGCTCATCTCCTGCATAAGGTTTCCGATTGGGCATCCGCAGCGTAGCCTCATCTTCTCGAAGAGATCCTGGTAGGCATCCATAAAGTTGGAAAGCCTTTCTAAGGGAGATTTGCTTGTGTCGCCAAGATATGTTTCACCCATGCCGGCAATAAATTCCCAGTAGTGGTCAATGATGGC
>JBEKLI010000221.1:0-4530 GCA_050010275.1 Desulfomonilia bacterium
ATCGATGATGAGTACATCATGATTTCTGGCGATGGCGGCCTGCAGGCCATCAAAGGCGACGGATGAGGGGTCAGCACCCTCCTGGGCCTTGACGAAATCGACCCCTACCTTATTGGCCCAGTGCTCGAGCTGCTCTATCGCTGCGGCTCGAAATGTGTCGCCTGATGCAATCACCACCGATTTACCTTCGTTTTTCAAATGATAGGCGATCTTGGCAATAGTGGTTGTCTTACCTGAACCGTTTACCCCGGTCACCATCATGACAAAAGGCTTAACGCCTTCAGGAATTTCAAGGGGTGACTCCCGTTTTTCAAGGATGGTCTCGACCTCTTCCCGGATGGCTCTCAAGGCCGAATCAGGGCCGTTCAAAGAGGCGGCCTTCTTCTGGACTGACTCGAAGAGTGCATAGGCGGTTCTTACACCGATGTCGGTGCCCACGAGGGTCTCTTCAAGCTCGATAAACAAACCTTGATCAAGGGAAGATGACCGCTTGAATACTGCGGATATTCTATCGATGAACCCCTTGTGCGTTTTCGATAAACCTTTGCCGAGTTTTTCTTCCGGTGTTGGTTTGGGTGGGGCCTTTTTCTCGAGTTCGGCGGGCTTTTCCGGCAGGTCAGGGGCCTCGAACGGGGCAGGAAGCCCCTCTACCTCGGGTGGTTTCGGCAGCCTTGGGTGAATGCCGGGTAAAGGGAGGACCCATACATTGAGTGCAATAGCTAGGATGAGATATATCCAGGAAGGAATATCTCTGAGAAAGGGGATGATAAAAAATGCTTGGGCATCAGCTATATAGAGAAAGAAGAAGACGTAGCTCAGGAGATAAATAATATAATCGCTTGTTGAGAACCTGTAGTTCAAAAGATGTACCCCCTTTATCCGCTGTGCCGGATAAACCTACCATAGGGTTAAACAAAGGACAAGTTTCTGCTGTTATGCAAGAGCACAGAATTAAGAGTTTGTAAGAGCCTGATATGGAGCGCATTTAATAATTTTCATGAGACACTCTCTTGCAAAAAAATATTGACACCGGGGGGGGATACGTGTACGAATGCTAAAGCATAAAGTACAACTTTAACCTTTTATATCCAGAGGGGGAAACATGATCAAGACCGCCATTACGGATATGTTCGGCATTGAATACCCTGTTATCTGCGGTGCCATGATGTGGCTGTGTACGCCGAAACTGTGTGCAGCCATTTCAAATGCCGGGGGTATGGGTAACCTCACAGCGGGTAATTTTGAGACCGAAGAGCAGTTCAGGGCTGCAATAAAAGAGGTAAGGAAGCTCACGGACAAACCCTTTATGGTGGGTATCACCATACTTCCATCGGTACGCATTACCTCGGAGCATCATGCCATGTATGCCAAGGTGTGCAGAGAAGAACGCGTTGCCGGTATCGAGGTATCAGGTACCCCCCTGGACAAGGCTCTGGGCAAAAAGACCTTTGAAGAGTTAAAAAATGCCGGTGTGAAGTTGTTTCATAAGGTGGGTTCGGTGAGGCATGCCGTCCATGCACAAAAGGCGGGCTACGATGGCGTATACGCCGCGGGTTTCGAGGAGGGAGGGCACCCGCTCGGAGATGATGTCACTACCATGGTTCTCACCCCGAGGATTGTCGATTCCGTCAAGATCCCGGTCGTCACGGTCGGAGGCATTGCCGACGGCAGGTCTTTGGCCGCAGCACTCACCCTTGGGGCGCAAGGCGTCATGATGGCAAGCAGGTTCATTGCCACAAAAGAATGCGATGTGCATGATAATATTAAGCAAGAACTTATCAAACGCCAGGAATACGAGACCACCATCATGTGCAAGACTATCGGGCTTCAGGGCAGGGCCTTGAAGAACAAGATTATTTTAGAGGTACTTACCGCTGAAGCTGCGGGCAAGGGGATCGAAGCCCTCATTCCGCTAATTGCCGGGCAGCGTATTAAAAGGGCCTGGGAGACCGGAGATGTGGAGGATGCACCTATGATGGTGGGACAATCCATTGGTCATATCCACGATGTAATCAGCTGCAGAGAACTGATAAAAAAGATGCATGATGATGCAATTACCTGCCTGAAAAAGACATCAACCTTTCTCAGGTAAGCGCCGATAGTAAAAAGCGGTCATGCCCTCTAGAGCAGGGCATGACCGCTTTTTCATCTTGACGGATAATTCTAGAGCTCTTTGGGTTTCTTCCTGGAAACAGGCTTCCTGGGGGCTTTGGCGGCTTTGGGTTTTGGGTTAGGCGCTGCATACACCTTTGGAGAGCCGTTCGACATTCGTGCCAGATTAATGGCAATCCCCTCGGCCTCTTTCACTGTCCGCTCGATAGCCTCCGCTACGGTCGGGATATCCCTCATTAAGCCTGTCGCCTGACCTACGGGGAGCACACCCTTCTTGATGTCGCCATCCTCGGTGGCAATCCGTATTGCCTTGAAGGCATTCGCCATGAATGCAAGCTGTCTGGCATTCTTCCATCCTGAGGCCATAACGCCGAGGAAGAGCTTAAAGTAGGGGAGATGGAGCTGGTTGGCTATGCCTACAGAATTAGGCAGTGCCTCAAGGAGCTTTCTGATGTTCAGGCCCTGGCGGATAGCATCTCTGGCCGCCTTTGTATCAAGCACCCTGCAGCCCAGGCCGTCAAAGCGGGTCGAATACACGGTATCATACACGTCTTTCTGGATGGAGAGTTGTTTGTAATTCTCATGGAGCGGACTCTCCTGGGTGGCCATAAGCCTGGTTCCCATTGCCGCTGCATCAGCACCCAGCGCAATGGCAGCCGCGAGACCTCTTCCGTCTGCAATGCCTCCTGCTGCGATGAGGGGAATATTAACCGCACTGGCAATGCTCGGTATAAGACAGAAGGTGGTGGCATCTCCGCCATGGGCCGCGGCCTCATGGCCGGTTACGAGCAGCGCGTCGCACCCATAGTCCTGGGCACGCTTGGCATGCTTGTTGTTGACTACGGTGGCAACAACCTTGCCGCCGTATTCATGGGCGGACTTAACAATCCAATCGCCTTTGCCCAGCGAGAAGTTGATGACCGGCACCTTTTCTTCCAGCGCCACCCGTGCATTATCAGAAGCACCGGGGAAGAGCAGTGTTGCGTTTGTACCGAACGGTTTATTGGTTAATGACTTGATCTCCCTGATGGCATCCCTTGTCTGTGCTGCGTCAAACGGCCCAGTTGCCAAAATACCCAGACCGCCTGCATTTGATACCGCTGCAACCATCTTCGGAATGCTGATCCAGCTCATGCCGGAAAGTACTATGGGATGCTTGATGCCGAAGAGCTCAGTTATACGTGTCTTCATATATGACTCCCCTATGATTTGTTTTTTAAGAGGTCTACCTTTCGATAATACTCCACGCAAGTTATAAAGATTAAAGTTAAACTCTAAGGTTTTATACCGGATACATCCATGCGTTGTCAACATCAGTTTTCCTGTAGTCGGAAGCAAGATGAATACGTCAAGAGCCGGGAAGTGTCTTTACATTCTTGATATTAAATAGAAGATGCATTCTCAATGAGAAGGTATGGTTTCTTGCCTACTCTACGGTAATCCCACCGCTGGCGGCATTGTAGTCCGGTGTTTTGCCATTTTGTGCCGTATCTTGTACTGCGATTCCAATAGAGTATGTCCCGGGTGCTGCAAGAGTCACAGCCCGCGTAATCAGGTAGGTACGAGGCGAAACGCAAACGACGCTCTCATTCTGGGGGATAGAGGAGTTCCCGGGGGCACCCATAACCAAGCCATAGTATAATGGGACATCGCCGTTATAAATCATCGCTTGGATATTTACGGTGCTCCCTGCCTTTATTATTGTACCCTGAGCGGGGGAGAGGATCGATGCCGAAGGGATGGAATCGCTCGGGAAGGGACCCTCCTGGGTTTCCGGTCCGAATACGGTAATGTGGCGCACATCCTTCTTTGTATCGCCTGTACTGTCTGATGCGGTGAATGTGAGGGTATAGGAACCTTTTGCCTTGAATGCGAGATTGCCGGGGCTTTGCTTTGTTGAAAAGGGCTTCTCATCGTTGATACTCCATGAGTAGGTGTAAGGTGCTTTACCGCCGAAAATGGAGCCCTTAAGGTTTAATGACTGCCCCTGCACCATGATAATGCTTGAGTATGGCAGGCCTATAGCCGGTTGAATCTTCAAGTTTTTGAGAGCTTCGGCCGTCTGTTCATCTTCTGCCGCAAGCTGGTTTAAGGTATTTTCCAGATGGATCTGTGCCGCCTCTGCAGATATAAGCTGGGTTACCTCTTCCGGATAGATCCCGAGGCCATTTAATCGCTTGAACATTTCTTGGATGCCTGCACTGTTATCAATATTCGGGTTAGTTAAATCTACGTTGATTCCCTTCAGTGCATCTCTGACACTCTGGGGGATGGTGATGCCGTTATCCGGATTCCCGTCTTGATCGAGGGACAGGAGCAATCGGGTTATATTAATTACTTTTGTGCTGAAGTTTACCTGTGTAGTGCTATCCAGATCGACAGGGGTAATTCTTGCTTTCGCCGAAGTACGCCCAAGGA
>JBEKLI010000222.1:0-4518 GCA_050010275.1 Desulfomonilia bacterium
CGGCCTCGATGAGTATGGGGAGGTCCTTGCGGATAAGAGGCTCACCGCCTGAAAAAAGGATGACCGGTGAACCATAATCTTTGAGCGCCGCAATCAGCTCAAGACCCTGCTTTGTCGTGAGCTCACCCGTGGCCTTGCCCGCTGATGCATAGCAATGCACACACTTGAGGTTGCAGGCGCTCGTGATGTTCCAGACCACCACGGGTTTTTTGTCGGCGGAGAACTGAAGCAGATGAGATGGCAGCTCTTTGGATGAGCGGCCGTAGCGAAGGGGATCTGATGCCTCGACGGTGCCGCAGTAGAGTTTCGATATGCCGATCATGGTGTCTCTCCTGACAAAGCCTTGATGATGCCTTCATCGGTATATTCCTCCGCGATTACAGCAGGAGTCAGCCCATAGCCCTCCATGGCCTTGGCCGTGACCGGACCGATGGCAACGAGTCTCTTGGAGGCAAGTGTTGCAGGATCACCCCCCAGGAGCTCAACGGCATGTTTGATGCCGGACGGGCTCGTGAATATAGCGGTATCCACGCCATGAAGGGCCTGCATGAATCCTTCACGAGTTGCACTGTGCGGAAGGGTGGTATCATAGACGATGATCTCATCCACCTTTGCACCCTTTTCCCGCAGGGCCTCCACAAGGTAGGGCCTTGCCCCTTTGGCCCGGGGAAGGCACACCTTTTTGCCGATAAGATCCCTTGCCCCGAGAAGCTCCACGATCCCCTCGGCCCGGAATTCTTGAGCCGTACCGTCGGCAACGATCCCGTAGGATTTCAGGGTATCCCGCGTCTTGGGCCCGATGCAGAAGACCTCGATGGTGGAAAAGGCCCGGGCATCTTGCCCGTGTGAAAACAGTTTATCAAAGAACAGGCTCACTGCGTTCTGCGAGGTGAAGATGAGCATGTCATAGGCCTTCAGATCCGGGAGCTCAAAGGGGAGCGGAGAGATTTCAATGAGCGGATAGACCACTGCCCGCGCACCCTTGGATGCAAAGAGAGCGGCCGTCTCGAAGGCCAGGTGGTCAGGCCGGGTGATGAGGACCGACATGCCTGCAAGCGGGAGGTCATTCTTGCCGGAGAGCTTTTCACTCAAGCCCACCACTTTGCCTACGATTATGATGCACGGAGAGGCGATGTGCTTGAGTTCGGCCTCCTGTCCTATCGATTCAAGGGTGGAGACAATAAGGCGTTGAGAGGAGGTGGTGGCATCCTGGACCACGGCACAACGCGTGTCTGCTCTCATGCCTTCTTCCATGAGACGGGATGCAATGGGGTCTATCCTGCCTGCGCCCATGAGGAAGACGATGGTGCCGGGTTCCTTGGCCAGATGAGGCCAGTCGAGGAATCCGGATTCCTTGGCTGGGTCTTCGTGGGCGGTGACAAATGTCACGGAAGCTGCGAGCCCCCGGTGTGTGGGTGGTATGCCCGCGCTGATGGGGCCGGCAATTGCAGAGGTGATGCCGGGGACGATCTCGAAGGGAATGCCGTTCTCGGCCAGGAAAAGGGCCTCCTCGCCACCTCGGCCGAAGATGCATGGGTCTCCGCCCTTGACCCGGGCTATTATGAGCCCCTCCCGGGCAAGGCCGACCAGAAGATCATTGATCTCGGGTTGCTTCATGTATTCTTTGCCGCCGCGCTTGCCCACATAGATCTTCCGGGCATTCCTGGGAGCAAACCCCAAGATCTCCTCGGGGATAAGGTCGTCATAGACCACGGCGTCGCATCCTTCAAGGATGCGCTTGGCCTTAAGCGTGATGAGTTCCGGGTCTCCCGGACCTGCCCCAATGAGAAATACCTTCATACCGAACCGTTCCCGTGTATCTTTTCCATCAGTTTTCTTGCCAGACGACTTCCCACCTCTGGCGTCTTTCCCATGAGCGACATCCTTGCCATAGCCGTCTCGTCGGAGGAACCGAGCATTCCGGTGATCGATATCTCTTCCCCGCTCACGACGGCCAATGCACCTGCAGGGAGATTGCAATCCTGTCCGAGGGTGGCCAGAAAGGCTCGCTCAGCCTCTGCACAGACTTTTGTAGCTGCATGGTTGAGGGTCCGGAGCATCGGTAACATATCCTGGTCGTCGGACCTGCACTCCACGGCAATGATGCCCTGGCCGGGAGAGGGTATCATTATTTGGGGATCAATAGCAACGCCCAGCGGCAATCCAAGCCTGATGACGCCTGCTGCCGCAAGGATGACGGCATCGAGTCCGTCACCGAGTTTCTTCAGGCGGGTCGGCACATTCCCCCTGATATCCGCTACCTGGAAGTCCGGACGGAACATCTTGAGCTGGCATCTCCTCCTCATACTGGAGGTGCCGATGCGGGAGCCCCTCGGCAGGGTTTCCAGGCTGTAGTTTCCCCGTGAAAAGAGCATATCCCTATGGTCTTCCCGTCTAAGGTATGCACCGATTGCAAGCCCTTGGGGCAGGATGGCCTGCATGTCTTTCAGGCTGTGGACCGCCAGGTCGATGCTGCCGTCAATGAGTTTCCGCTCGATGTCCTTGACGAATACACCCTTGCCTCCGATGGCGTCCAGCGGTGCGTCGAGAAGGATGTCCCCCGTTGTCTTGATGGTGAAAACCTTGAGGGTTACCCCGGGCGCTGCCTTGAGCAGTGCCGATCTCACCATCTCCGCCTGGGCCAGGGCGAGGGCACTACCCCTTGTACCGATCCGAATAGTCTTCATCGAGCTGGAATATCCTTCGTACATGTTCGATATATCTCATGTCAGGGTGCTCCTTCAGGAAGCTCACGGGCCGGTGCAGTAGTCGTTTGTATGAGGCGCGGAGTCTCTGCTCCAGCAATGAGCGTTCTTCCCGGGAGACGCCAAGTTCTCTAAGCTGGTCTTCGATATGGGCATCCATAAGTGAAAACAGATCCTTAATGGTAGATTGGGCCGACAGCGAACCAAGCCATTTTTCGAACTTGTCGGTCTCTTCGTCAATGATGGAAATCGCCCTGGTTGCTTCATACTCCCTATGGGCAAAGTGTTTGTCAACGATGGTCTTGAGCGCATCGATGTCGTAGAGATAACAGTTATAGCACTTGCCTGCAGCCTCCTCCACATCCCTCGGTACAGCGATGTCGATGATGATGATGGGTCTATTCTTTCTGGTTTTCATGGCCGAGGCCACAAGGTCTTTAGTGATGATAGGGCGGGCAGATCCTGTGGAGGTGATGACGATATCGCTCTTTGAGAGTTCATCTGACAGGTGCTCAAAGGGTATCGCAATTCCGCCGAGTTCTTGGGCAAGGTCACAGGCTGTGCTGTGGGTCCGGTTGACGATGTGCAATTGCTTTACCCCCCTATCCTTTAAACGCCTTGCCGCGATGCCTGCCATGTCTCCTGCACCGATGATGAGAACCGTGCTCTCGCCGATGTCTGTGAATATATGGCTTGCCAGTTCCACCGCCTCTGAAGCCACTGAGACGGGATAGTTCCCGATGCTGGTCTCGGTGCGGATGCGCTTGGCCGTCCTGAATGCCCGGTGGAGGGCCTTGTTCAGGATGGTGTCGGTTGTGTCGGCTGCAAGGGCCTCCCGGTAGGCGTCCTTCATCTGCCCCAAGATCTGGGGCTCGCCGATGATGAGAGAATCCAAGCCGGATGCTACCATGAAAAGATGGCGGACCGCCTCCCTGCCGATAAGATATTCAGATACCCGCCGCAAACCTGCTTCGTCAATGCCTGAGAGGTTTCCCAGGAGTTTAAAGACAGAGTGTTTATCCAGGGATGTCCAGTACACCTCGGTCCGGTTACAGGTATTTAAGGGGAATGCCTCAGAAACCTCCTCCATGATGGTGCGGATATCCAAGGGACTGATTCTGATGCGCTCCCTGATGTCTACGGGGGCGTTCTTGTGGTTGATGCTGATACAGCAGATCCTCTCCATCAGATGAGCCTTATTCCGTGGGATTCAGGGAAGGCAAGGTTGATTGCGATGAAGAGCAGCACCATCAAGGTGAATCCTATGAGGGTGATGATGGCGGTGCGCCTTCCTTTCCAGCCGATTGCATATCGCTGGTGCAAGCTTATGGCAAACACGGACCATGTCAGGCCGCCTGCAAGCACCTTGGGGGCGATATGGCTGAACCTGAGTCCCATGGATGATGCCCAGAGGCCTCCGAGTATCATCCCTGCCGTAATGGCAAAGAAACCCAGCGCAAGCGATATATAGAGGATGGAATCCAGCAATGTGAGCGGCGGCAGGGCGGATACTGACGAATGGATGGAGCCTTTCTTGATGATCCGCTCGTGGATGAGGTATACCACCGAGGCAATGGCTGCCACCACAAAGAAGGCCTCCCCCATAATCACACTTATCGTGTGGAGCGGGTACCAGTATCGGTACGAGGCGATCATCATCTCATGGCCGGGCTGCAGGGAAGCGGCGATGAAGGCGAGTACAAATGCGGCAACCGGCAGGAAGAAGGCAGCGAGCACCGTGGTGTTTTTCCTCAGAACAAAGGGCATGAAGGCCAACGCAGAGAAGAGGATAAGCATATTGATTGCTTGGGCC
>JBEKLI010000223.1:0-4514 GCA_050010275.1 Desulfomonilia bacterium
CAACCTCGCAAGTCTCCTGCACGAGACGGGCCGGGATGATGAGGCCAAAACCCTCATGGAAAAGGCCCTTTCTCTTCAACGAAAGGATCAATACCTCGACACTGAGCGCACCATCAAGGGTGGCGAATGATCTCCTGTGGAATGAGAGAGAAGGTAAAAGTGCTCCTATGATCGGCGCCATTGCAGGGGACATCATCGGGTCGGTCTATGAGAGGCATAGAATCAAGACCAAGGATTTCCCGCTCTTCAGTCAAGGATGCAGGTTCACCGACGACAGCGTGCTCACTGTTGCACTCGCGGATGCTATTCTGAGCGGACAGAATTATGACAAGCTTATGCAGGAGTACTACCGCCGCTACCCCCGGGCAGGCTATGGAGGCATGTTCCGCCAGTGGGCACAGAATACAAACAGCGGGCCATACAACAGCTTCGGCAATGGTTCAGCCATGAGGATCAGCCCTGTGGGTTTCGCCTTTGATAACCTGGAAGAAGTCCTGGAAAAGGCAAAGCTCTATTCCGAGATCACCCACAACCATCCTGCAGGCATCAAAGGTGCCCAGGCCACGGCATCTGCCATCTTCCTGGCGAGGAATGGCAGTTCAAAGAAAGAGATCAGAGGGTACATCGAATCAAACTTCGCCTATGATCTGTCACGCACACTCGACGATATCCGGCCGCACTACCGCTTCGATGCTACCTGCCAGGGGAGCGTGCCCGAGGCCATCATCGCCTTTCTCGAATCCGAAGACTATGAAGACGCCATACGTAATGCCGTATCTCTAGGCGGAGACAGCGACACCCAGGCATGTATCACGGGCGGTATCGCAGAGGCCTTTTACGGCAATGTCCCCGAACATATTGAAAGGAGAGTCCTTAAGATCCTTGATGATCCCTTACGATCGGTTACCTTGCAGTTCATGCAGCGATACGTCCGTAAAAAAATATCATGAATACCTTCATGATATATCGGGAATATATCTATCGGAGAGCATATCGATAAGCTGGACAAAAAAATTCCACTGCAAATGATTGTCACCAAGACGAGTCATCCGTATAATGAATGAACAAGCATTTGGATTCTTATTTAAAAGGAGGAAGGGTCATGGGCATGCTTCAGGAGTTCAAAGAATTTGCAGTAAAAGGCAATGTGGTTGATATGGCAGTGGGCATCATCATCGGTGCGGCATTCGGCAAGATCGTCTCATCGCTGGTGGGGGATGTGGTCATGCCGCCCATCGGGCTCGTACTCGGCGGGGTCGATTTCAGCAACCTCTCAGTTGTGCTCAAGGAGGCTGTGGACAAAGCGCCTGCCGTCACCCTGAACTACGGCAAGTTCATCCAGACCATCATCGACTTCATCATCATTGCATTTTCAATCTTTATCATGGTCAAGGGGATAAACACCCTCAAACGCAGACAAGCCGAAGCCCCGGCAGAACCTCCCAAGCAGGAGGTGTTGCTCGCCGAGATCCGGGATCTTCTGAAGAAAAAGTAATGAAGCAAACGTATTTCAAAACATCTTATGGTATCGGGAGGGAGAGATGGAAGGATTGTCGGTTGTCGTGGTGGTTTTTGTCGTTCTGGTATTCATTACCATCTTTTTGGGTGTGAGGATCGTCCCGCAGGGCAGCAAGCATGTCGTCCAGAGACTGGGCAAATACCACAAGACGCTTGGCCCGGGTTTGAACTTCATTATCCCTTACATCGATACGGTGGCCTACAAAGTAACCTCCAAAGACATCGTGCTGGACATACCCTCCCAGGAGGTGATCACCAAGGACAATGCGGTGATCGTCGTCAATGCAGTGTCCTATATCAACATCCTCTCCCCCGAGAAGTCCGTCTACGGCGTGGAAGATTACCGTATCGCCATCCAGAACCTAGTCCAGACCTCGCTTCGCTCCATCATCGGCGAGATGAACCTCGACGACGCCCTGTCCTCCCGCGAGAAGATCAAGGCACGGCTTAAAGAGAGCATCTCGGATGACATCGCCGATTGGGGGATTACTTTGAAGACCGTGGAGATCCAGGATATCAACCCCTCACAGACCATGCAGAAGGCCATGGAAGAACAGGCTGCAGCAGAGCGTGCCCGCAGGGCGAACGTAACCAAGGCCGAGGGTGAAAAGTCGGCCGCCATACTCCAGGCCGAAGGCAGGCTGGAGGCAAGTAAGCTGGATGCCAGGGCCAAGGTGGTGCTGGCCGAAGGCGACCAGATAACCATCACCAAGATCACGGATGCCGTGCAAAACAACCAGCTTCCGGTCATGTTCATCCTGGGCGGGCGGTACATTGATGCCCTGAAGAACGTCGCGGCATCGACCAACTCCAAGATCGTGGTCCTGCCCGCCGACCTCCCTGCCGCCCTCAAGGGGATGCTGGGGAATACAGGCAAATAGAGAGATAGACCATGTCCGATAATACATATCAGCGCCTTTGTGCCTTTCTGGACCAGTTCCCCCTGGGATTCCCCAAGACCGATTCAGGCCTGGAAATCACAATACTCAAACGGCTCTTTACCGAGGATGAGGCCCAAACAGTAACCCTGCTCACCCCCTTCCCCGAGGAGGCTTCACAGACCGCCTCCCGCATGAACCTGGATGAGGCGGTCCTGAAAGACAAGCTGGAGTCCCTGGCTGATAAGGGCCTTATCTTCCGCATCAGACGGGGTGACAAAACACTCTACAATGCCGTACCCTTCATGATAGGTCTGTATGAATATTCGGTGCAGGACATAGATGCAGAGCTTGCAGCGCTCTACAAGGACTACTATGAGCAGGCCTATCAAGCGGAGATGGCAGCAAGCGATGTGCCCGGATTCAAGGTCATCCCCATCGGCCATACCATTGATGAGGAAATGGTACTTATCCCGTCCTGCAGACTCGAAGAAGAGGTGAGAAAAGCCAGGGTCATCTCGGTGGCACCGTGCATCTGCCGGAAAGAGGCGGTCCTGACCGGTAAAGGCTGCGACAAGCCCGAGGAGACCTGCCTCCATTTCGGGGCAGCTGCCGAGTACTACATTGAAAACCGCATCGGCAGGCAGATCGGCGCCGATGAGGCCCTTGCAATCATCGAAAAGGCCGACAGGGCGGGCCTCGTCCATGCAGGCGTGAACACACAGCACCTTTCCAACCTCTGCAACTGCTGCCCGTGCTGCTGCGCTTCCATGAAGGGGATCACCCAGAAGGGCATGGACAAGCACGGCTTTCTCAATGCCTTATTCATGGCTGTTATCGATCCTGACCTGTGTACCGGGTGCGGTATCTGTGTAGATCGATGCCCAATTGAAGCCATGTCAGTGGATGATTACGCCACGACAGATATGCGCAAATGCCTGGGTTGCGGCCTGTGCTCAACAACCTGCCCGGTGGATGCCATTACTATGCATCTGAGGCAGGACCGGGAAGAACCCTTTGATACGGTCATCGACATGGGTCTTGCCATCCTGAGGGGAAAGGTGATTGCCAAAAACACATGACAGGGGACAACACCGATGCAAAATGCAGCAGTGCCATGGACTGATATCATGAATGCCCTTGAAGATCTCTACCATGAAATCGACCAGAGGGCTTATGAGCTCTTTGAGCTTCATTCAGACAGGCTCCTTTGCAGACAAGGCTGCATAAAATGCTGCATGGACGGCATCACGGTCTTTGAGGTGGAGGCCCGCAACATAAGGAAACACTACGGCGGCCTGCTGGAGCTCGGTGTCCCCCGCACCGAAGACGCATGCGCCTTCCTGGATTCAGAAGGCACTTGCCGGATCTATCCCCACAGACCATACGTATGCCGTACTCAGGGACTGCCGCTACGCTGGCTTGATGAGACCGAGACCGGGGATATCGTTGAGTTGCGCGATATCTGCCCGGAAAACGAGAGCGGGCCGGCCATTGTAACCCTGCCTGAAGAACAGTGCTGGACCATAGGCCCTTTCGAGTTCAGGCTTGCTGCACTCCAGGCCCTTGTCTCGGGTAAAGAAACGGTCAGGGTCCCCCTCAGGTCGCTGTTCAAGCCTTCTGCCTCGACAGTGGCAAAAAAGGATATCGCAGAACCAGAAGTAATATCGATGGAGATAGACATCGATATCAGCACATGTACCAAAACGGACGAACAGGAGATTATTGAGCTGCTGAGGGAGGCCGGGCTCTTAACCGCCGATCTCACACCGAAAAAGCTCCGGAACTTTCTTGTGGCCCGTATTGAAAACAGGGATATCATCGGCACAGCGGGGTGCGAGGCATTTGAAGGGTATGGTCTTCTGAGATCTCTGGCGGTCCGCCCCGATTACCAGGGCTCGGGGCTCGGGAGAATTCTCATGGCTGAGATGGAGGCTTATGCACGGAAATCAGGCATCAAGACACTTTACTTATTGACCACTACCGAGCAGCGTTATTTCACAAAGCTCGGGTTTCGGGTTACGCAAAGATCAGCCGTACCCGGCTGCATTGCGGCAACAGAGGAATTCAGGGGCCTCTGCCCGGTGTCTGCCGTGTGCATGTATAAACAACTATGAA
>JBEKLI010000224.1:0-4486 GCA_050010275.1 Desulfomonilia bacterium
AAGATGAGGAAACTGAGGCATTAGATGAAGCTGACGAAGTGGCTGAGCATCAAGACGATGAAATCGACGAAAAACAAGAGGCCTCTCCCGAGACAGAACCAGAAGCCGAAACTCAGGAAAACCTGCTTGACGCACCTGAGCTAATCTTTATGAGCCCTTCTTTCTGGGAGAGTCTGGAGAGCGAGCTTTCAGAAGAACTCGAACAATTAGAGCCTGAGGAAGACCTTGAGGAGGAACCCACCAATGAAGAAGGCTGTTGAAACGAGTACGCTTCATCCCATGGATGCCAAGATGAAGCTGGCTTATGAGATAGTGGAGCGGTTCCATGGCAGGGCTCATGCGGATGCAGCCAGGGATGGTTTTGTGAAGGTGTTCAAATCCCGTGAACTGCCTGAAGATATGCCTGTTCTCACCCTCAATATCGAAAGGCCGTGGATTTGTGCCGTTCTCAAGGAGGCAGGTCTTGTGGCAGGAACTTCCGAGGCCAGGCGTATGATCTCCCAGGGGGCTGTCCAGATCAATGAAGAAAAGATCATTGATGGTGAATATGTCCTCCCCAAGGGCAGCCATATCGTCAAAGTGGGCAAGCGCAGATACGCGAGGGTGGAGATAGTCTAAAAGACCTGACCTGGATACCTCGATAGGGGCATCGGGTCGGGGTGAGGGATGAATGTCACACGGTGTCACTCGTCTTGGAGGATCACCTTTGACAAGTCAGGCCTTGCCCGCGGCAGGGTGATTTGTATTCGAGTCCCGGCAGGCCCGCTTGCAGGGTCGGCGTTTGATTCGATCGTCATATTGCCCGAATGTAATTTTACGGCCCCATAGGCGAACGGCAGCCCCAGGCCTGTCCCCTCACCAACGGGCTTTGTGGTGAAAAAGGGGGTGAACAGCTTGTCCATATTCTCTCTCGAAATACCCCTGCCGGTATCCTGAATCGTAATGACGACCTGCTCAGGGTCGCCTTCAACTCCTACAGTCAGTTCACCGCCGTCCGGCATGGACTCTACGGCATTGATCTCTAGGTTCACCAGTGCCTTGAAGACCCGTTCTTCATCAATCCAAACCGAATGGTCTGAAATATCCGTTGTCATTGATATCCGAATGTTATCCGGCTTTTGTATGCTCCGGATGCTCTCTTCGATCAGGGCGACGATATCCGTCTCCCTGCGTTTCAACCCCTGCAGGGCGGATTTTATGTTTTCTTCATAATTGATGAAATTCTTATCCACGAGCCCTTCCTAAAAATAACCTTTTGTATCCAGTCCTGCAACCATTAGCACATTTTTCATTTCTCTACCTTTCCATTGACTCCTTATTAAATACGTACTATAAATATTTTGTATAAACGAATACAACATAAGGCAGACAACATACGATTTTCCGTGTCCTATTTCAACAAACCAAGTCTGAGAGAGACAGATATAAGAAGAGGTTTGCCGATTTTCTCAATATTTTTCTTAGATATCACATACATATTGCATGGATAAAGCTGAACGGTGAACCACCATTCAGTTTATTCTTGATGCCGGAATGAATGCATGATAAGGAAATATGCTCGAAAGAGTCACGACAATCAACGCGACTTAATACGCGATAGGGGGGGTTTACCGTGGCAGCAGTCGATAATACCCAGGCGAATGCGGGGTTGGCAGAGTTCACCTCTGAGCAGCTTGCGCAGGTTGACAAAATCATTGCAGATCACAAAGGAAAACCAGGCGCCCTGATCCCTGTCCTTGAACAGGTTCAGGAAATAACCGGCTATCTTCCCATGGCCATCCAGATGAGGGTGGCTGACGGGCTGAGTCTACCCGTGGCAAATGTGTTCGGTGTGGTAACCTTCTACTCCTTCTTCACCATGATCCCCAGAGGCAAGCATGTTATCCGCGTATGCCTCGGTACGGCCTGTTACGTAAGAGGCTCTCAGCGGGTTCTGGACAGGGTGGGCGATATCCTCAAGATTGCCCCGGGCGAATGCACGGCCGACAGGAACTTCTCCCTGGAGACGGTGCGGTGCCTCGGCGCATGCGGTCTTGCACCTGTGGTGGTTGTCGATGCAGACACCCACGGGCAGGTAAAACCGGCCAAACTCGAGCAGACGCTCGCGAAGTATAATTAGGAGGGGCTCTATGGCGAAGCTGACTATTGATGATCTGAAAAAGATTAAAAACAGGGTGGAGAAAGAAGACCAGTTCAGGTCCGGCACGAAGCGCATCAAGCTCACCGTGCACATGGGCACCTGCGGTATCGCATCCGGCGCTAAGGAGATCCTTGACACCTTCATGAGCGAGATCAGTGAAAACAACGTGGGTGATGTCCTTATCACCACCTCGGGTTGCATCGGCATCTGCAGCAGGGAGCCTCTGGCAACCCTCGAAGAGCAAGGCAAAGAAGCAATCGTCTATGAATATCTAACCCCGAACAAGGCCAGGCAGATCTTCAAACGCCATGTCATGAACGGCGAGGTGCAGGTGGATTTCGTCATGGCACGGGGTACGGAACACGACACGAAGGGGGTCCGTAAATGAAGGTTTTTCGAGCACATATACTTGTCTGCGGCGGTACAGGGTGCCATGCCACGGGCAGTGGAGAAGTCCATAAAGCTATTGTCCAGGAATTGGCTGCAAAGAATCTCTCAAACGAAGTAACCGTGGTGGAAACAGGCTGCAACGGGTTCTGCGCAGCAGGCCCCATCATGGTCATGTATCCGGAAGGAACGTTCTACCAGTACGTGAAGGCCCTTGACGTCCCCGAGATCATCGAGGAACACATCATCAAAGGCAGGCCGGTCAAGAGGCTCATGTACAAGGAGCCCACCACCGAAGCGCCCATTCCCCACATGATGGACATCCCGTTCTTCGGCAAGCAGAAGCTCATTGTCCTGAAGAACAGAGGATTGATCGACGCGGAAAAGATCGACGAATACATTGCCCGCGACGGCTATATGGCGGCAGCCAAGGCCCTGACCGAGATGAACAGGGACCAGGTCATCGAAGAGGTGAAGAAATCCGGTCTCCGCGGCCGTGGGGGCGGTGGGTTCCCCACCGGTATGAAGTGGTCCTTTGCAAACAAGGCAAAAAGCGATGTAAAATATATCCTCTGCAACGCAGACGAGGGCGACCCGGGTGCATTCATGGACCGGTCCGTCCTTGAGGCCGACCCCCATGCAGTACTCGAAGGCATGATCATAGGCGGCTACGCCATCGGCGCCAACGAAGGCTACATTTACTGCCGTGCCGAGTACCCGCTTGCCATCAAACGGCTGACAATAGCCATCAACCAGGCCAGGGAATACGGGCTGCTCGGAGAAAACATCCTGGGCTCGGGCTACAGCCTGGACATCCACGTCTACCAGGGCGCCGGCGCGTTTGTGTGCGGCGAAGAGACGGCCCTCATGAACTCCATCGAGGGCAAGAGAGGCATGCCGCGGCCCCGTCCGCCGTTCCCGGCGAGCAAGGGCCTGTGGCAGAAGCCCTCGGTCTTGAACAACGTTGAGACCTTTGCAAACATCTCGCAGATCATCCTAAACGGCGGCGAATGGTACGCCTCCATGGGTACCGAGCGCTCCAAGGGCACCAAGGTGTTCGCACTTACCGGAGCGGTCAACAATGTCGGTCTGGTCGAAGTTCCCATGGGCACTGCAATCGGCGAGATCATCTTTGACATCGGCGGCGGCATCAGGAACGGCAAGCAGTACAAGGCCGCCCAGCTAGGCGGTCCGTCCGGCGGCTGTATCCCGGCAGAGGCGCTCAACACCCCCACCGACTATGAAGAGATCATCAAGCTCGGCGCCATCATGGGCTCGGGCGGGTTGATCGTCATGGACGAGGACACCTGCATGGTGGACACGGCCAAGTTCTTCATGGAGTTCTGCCAGGAAGAGTCCTGCGGCAAGTGCACCCCGTGCCGTGAAGGCACCAAGCGCATGCTCGAGATCCTCCAGCGGATATGCCACGGCGAGGGAAAGGAGGGCGACATCGAGCTCCTGGAAGACCTTGCGGCGGTCATCAAAGACTCCGCCCTGTGCGGTCTCGGCCAGACAGCCCCGAACCCGGTTCTGTCGACCATAAAATATTTCAGGAACGAGTATGAGGCCCATATCTACGACAAGAGGTGTCCGGCCGTCGTCTGCTCGAAACTCTTCAAGTCGCCCTGCCAGCACGCATGCCCCATCGAGATGGACGTGCCCTCATACATGGCACTCGTCAGGGCAGGCAGATTGGCAGATGCATTCAAGGTCATGAAGCGGACCAACCCGTTCCCCGGCGTGTGCGGCAGGGTCTGCCCGCAGTTCTGTACCGACAAGTGCCGCAGGGGCCAGCTCGATGAGCCCATGGCCATTGCATGGATCAAGCGCTATATCGCAGATAATGCCAAGAGACCAAAGATAGACGCAGTCCCGGTCACAAGAAAAGAGAAGGTCGCGGTCATCGGAGCAGGGCCTGCAGGCCTTACTGCTGCTCAGGATCTGTGCATGAGGGGCTAC
>JBEKLI010000225.1:0-4479 GCA_050010275.1 Desulfomonilia bacterium
TGGTGAATCGGCAGCCACGGCAAAGGGTTTTGATACGAACAGGAGAGATGAGATCGGGACGCTGACCAGGGAGTTTGGCGCCATGGTAAAGAGGCTTGCCGAACGCGAGAAGCGTCTTGATTTTGGAGAAAAGCGTCTCCGGCAGATCATCGACCTGGTTCCTCATTATATTTATGCCAAGGATACCGATGGCAGGTTTATCTTGGTGAATAAAGCCGTGGCCGATGTCTATGGGACACCAATTAAAGATCTCATCGGGGAAAAGGACTCCACTTTCGCAGTCCCGGGAGATGAAACGCATGGAGCACAAGATAAATCTGTGGATGTGCCCTCCAGCGGCAGTTCAAGGCCTGTCATTCAGGGAGAGATAACCGACTCCCATGGCGATAAGCATTTTGTCCAGACAACCATGATCCCGTTCAGTTTCTCGGATATATCCACACCTGCCGTGCTTGGAGTTTCTGTGGACATCACCGGGATTAAGCGTGCCGAAGAGGCCTTGCGTGAATCTCAGCGAAGGCTCTCTGATATCATTGATTTCCTGCCTGATGCCACCTTTGCCATCGACCGGGAAGGAAGGGTGATTGCCTGGAACCGCGCCATTGAAAAGATGACCGGTGTGACCAAGCTTGAGATATTGGGCAAGGATCGATATGCCCATGCAGTACCTTTCTATGGCGAGGCGCGGCCCGTACTCGCCGATCTCTTATTTGAAGGGCATGAAGATGTCGAGAATAAATATGATTTCATATCCCGTGACGGAGACAAGCTCGTCACCGAGGCATTTGTATCCAACATAAACAATGGCAGAGGTGCATATTTATGGGCCACTGCGGCTCCGCTCTATGACAGCAATGGAAACATTGCCGGCGCCATCGAGTGTATCAGGGATATCACCGAACGCAAGAAGGCCGAGGAACTCCTCCAACAACATAGTAAAACTATTGAACAGTCCCTGGATGGCATTATCATGGCAGACCTTGATGGCAAGATCCGCTATGTAAACCATGCATGGGCTATGATGCACGGTTATCCTGCTGAAGAACTAAATGGCAAGCAGATAACCATCTTCCATACCGAGGAGCAGTTTAAAAATTATGTCATGCCGTTCAACATAAAGGCCTTGGAGCTCGGCAGCCACCGCGATAAGCTCTGGCATATGAAAAAGGATGGCACGATTTTCCCTACCTTGATGTCCGCATTCATGTTGAAGGATTCAAAGGATAAACCTGTTGCAGTGGTTGGAATCGCACGTGATATCAGCGAAGAGCTCAGGTTGGAAAACCAGCTCCGACAGGCTCAGAAGATGGAAGTTATCGGCCAGCTTGCAGGCGGTGTCGCACACGATCTCAACAATATGCTCTCGCCCATTCTGGGCTATGCAGAGATAATCCTTTCGGACATGAAGGACAACGACCCGCAATATGATGATGTTATGCAGATCAAGGCCGCTGCTGAGAGGGCGAGAAATCTCACTCATGAATTACTTGCCTTCAGCCGCAAGCAGGTCCTCGATATGAAGGTGGTGGACCTGGCAGAGGTTGTGGCCAGCTATGGCAAGATGCTCAGGCGTGCCATCCGTGAGAATATAGCAATCCAGATCAGGCATAATCTCAGCAAAGGTGCGGTTCGTGTGGATATCGGCCAGATGGGCCAGGTACTCATGAACCTGGCAATAAATGCCCAGGATGCCATACAGGAAGGCGGCATCGTAAGCATTGATATCAAAGATGTCACCCTGGATGATGACTACGCACAGTCTCATCCGGGTGCAGTGCCGGGTGAATATGTGGCCATGATATTCAGTGACACCGGATCCGGGATGAACACAAAGACCATGGAGCATATCTTTGAGCCTTTTTTCACTACGAAAGAAAGGGGCAAGGGGACAGGCCTCGGCCTCGCTACGGTATATGGTATAGTCAGACAGCACAACGGGAATATAGCGGTCTCCAGCGAACCCGGCAAAGGGGCAACCTTCACGATCTACCTGCCGACGGTGGAAGGTGCTCCTGAGACCCTTGTCAGTACGGCTAAAGTTTCCATAGGGAAAAAGGGCCATGAAACAGTCGTGGTTGCAGAGGATGACGACGGAGTGAGGGAGCTTACATTCGACATCCTCCAAAAACATGGATATCGCGTGATTACCGCGAGTAATACCGGTGAACTTTTCCAAGCACTTCATGACTATGACGGATCCGTTGACATGTTACTCACCGATGTCATTATGCCCGGCATGAACGGTCGAGAGCTTTTTGAGAAGCTCAAGTCCTCATACCCGGAATTGAAGGTTATCTTCATGTCAGGGTATACCGACGATGTGATCGCCCATCATGGCATACTCGAAGAAGGAATGCACTTCATCCAGAAGCCGTTCTCCATCAACCTTCTTACGGATAAGGTGCGTTCAGTCCTTGATGGATGATTGTTGAAAATATAATAATTTCGAATTACTAATTGAATAAGTCGGACGAAGAATCTTTGTGGGCGCAAAAGGATAAGTTGCCGTGCAACCATCTATCGAACGCATGTATGCAATATTACTTGACCAGGAGTATCAACGGGAGCTTTTCGGTGACCTTCCAGGTTTCCAAAGAAGAGGGCCCGGGTTCATAGCGTGCTGCCCATTCCACAAAGAGCATATGCCTACATTACTTATCTACGGTGACAGGCCTGAATACTTTTGCTTTTCCTGCAGCGAACGAGGAGACTGGCTGAAGTTCATGATGCAAAGGTATAAAATACCATTTGAGGAGGCCCTATCGAGGATACCTCATATCTCTAAGATCCGACCTGATGATTTCCGTAAAGGCCAATGGGAGAAAACACTTTCTCGGATGATCTTTCTGGAAACGGCAATGTGCACGTTCATAACACAGCTCTGGTCGAAACAAGGGGAAGATGTATTGCACTTCCTGTTTAAACGCGGGTATGCAATGGGTGAAGTGGAGGGTATGTCGCTCGGATATTATCCGGGTTTCACGCAAACAAGGCAAAGCCTCCTTTCCCAGGGAATAGCCAAACATGATCTCGATACGGTGTTTTCAGGACTTTGGAAGAATCGAACCGATAACGCGGGCCTTGCCATCCCCTATCGGGACACATGCGGAAGACTCATGGGGATTATATTCCGTGATATAAGCAACACCGGCCATGGGGCATACAAGCCGTTGACCGACAATGAACCCCTTGAAGATGTGCCGTTTCTCATGTACCGGTCCAGGGGTCAGCGTGAGATTATCGTTGTTGAAGGTTTTTTTGATGCGCTGCTCATCGACCAGGTGCGCCTCAAACCCGTAATCGGCATAGGCACGAATGGTCTTACCGGAGAGCAGATAGACACTGCTGTTTTTTACGGAACAAGGCATTTCATACTCGCTTTTGGCAGCGGCAGCCGACAGAAAGACATCACCCGCGAAACAATAAAAAAAATTCATGAACGCTCCTTGACTGCATCAATAGTGCCGATCCCTCCTGAATACAAAGATCTGGATGAATTCATCCGCATGACCTGCCTCGATCACTTCAAAGCCCTCCTGAAAAAGATCATCAACGCTGATACGTGGCTGGAAAGCGGCTTAAAAGGATAATGGCGTTTATGCATTCTGCAACATACTCCCAGGCAATAGTCATCGGAGCGGGCCCTGCGGGTCTCGGCGTATCGCTCGGTCTTGCCCGCAAGGGCATTTCAGTGATCATCATTGAGCTGCAGAAAACATTAGGTTTGGTTCGCAGGGGGGAGACCATACGGGCTGATACGCATATGGAAGAGATCCTCGGCCAAGGCTTTTTTGAGCGTATCACCATAAAAAAGATGAACAAACGTCGCTACTTCTCACATACCGGGAAATGCCATGTAGACCGTACCATCAAGAATCCCAATATCATCTTTGCATGGCCGGATCTCATTCAAGAGATCGCGGCTCAGGCGGAGCGCATTGGGGTGAGGGTCCTCACGGGAGTCGGCATGAAGACACTCTTAGGCGGGTCCGGCAGGGCACAAGGTGTTTTAGCTGAGATGAACGGTAACGAAAAAGAGTACCTTGCACACACGGTTTTTTCCTGCGGGGGCTGTAACGACCCGACTTCACTCTACATCAATCAGGACCGGACCGGTATCGACATGGCTGTGGCAAAACGCTTGGTGCGAGGATATACCGGACCGGAGGACCGGCTGGAGTATCATCTCCATCTCAGACCTTCCGGACTTGTAGTCGGGACGATGTTCCCGCGTGGAGGAGGTGAGGCTGAATTCATACTGCTGGACACCTCCTCGGGAAAAGACATGCCGCCTTCATTCGATAAATTCTGCCATAGTCATCCTCAATTCAGCCGACTTTTAGAAGGCACGCAGACCTACTATGAACTTCAGACAAGTATTCCTATGGGTGGAATGCTCTATCCTTTCTCTCCTTGGCCGGGTCTTGTTATGGTTGGTGATGTCCTTGGCCATGTCCAGGCCAGGGGCGGCAGCGGGAT
>JBEKLI010000226.1:0-4466 GCA_050010275.1 Desulfomonilia bacterium
TATACCGAGATCTATGACCGTATGTATGCCTTCTTCTCCCCTGTTGAAGCAGGGATTATGCAGGCAATGCTCAGAGACCTCACCGGCAGGCCTCTGGCAGACATCTCTTTTGCCGTAGCCTTTGACTGCCTGTGTGACGCACACACCTCTGAGCGGGTCAAGTGGAGGACATCCGAACAGATCTACCCCATTTCCAAGAAGCTCCAGCGCTATGTTGAAGATAAGGAGTATAAGAGAATCGTCATGAAGACTTTTGAGGAGCATGCCTTTGCCATGGATTGGGAGAGGTTCGAACAATTGAAGGCCCAAGGGTTGATTGATGAGGTATAGATTCGGCGTCATCGGCCTTGGAAGGGTGGGGGGGGCAATGCTCACACTCCTCAAAGAAGCCGGCCACGTGCCGGTGTGGGCCGTATCCTCCAAAGCCCGTCATCAAGGCGTTCCTGTTTATACGAAGATCCCCGGCTCTCCGGAAGAGGTCCAGGTTGTTTTCATCGCAGTACCCGACAGTCACATCCGTAAGTTGGCCGAGCAGATCAAGGCAGCATGGGGGCAGTCATGCCAAGGGATTGCCTTCTTCCACTTCAGCGGACTTTTAACCTCGGATGAGCTTGAAGCCCTCTTACAGGCAGGGGCACAGACCGGCAGTCTCCACCCTCTCCAGTCCATTACCGATGCCGCCCAGGCCAGGAAGATCCTGAAAGGGAGCCTCTTCACCTTCGAGGGCACGCAGGAAGCCTTGAAGACCGCCCAAGACATCGTTGATTCTATCGGCGCAGTCATGAGGATAATCTCCAGTGAGCAAAAAGTGCTCTATCACACGGCTGCCGTTGTGGCATCGAATTATCTCGTGGCGCTCATGGACCAGGCATCCCAGATCATATCATCCGTAGGTCTGGAGATCGAGCACCTTATGCCTTTGGTGAAGGGCACGCTGTCAAACATCCGGAAGTATGGCGCCAAGGCCTTGACCGGACCGATTGCCCGAGGTGATTGGGCCACGGTGCAGGCCCACATTACTGCCCTTGAAGATACATTTCCTGACCTTGTATCCTCCTACCGTGAACTCGGACGCTACACCGCCCGCATGGCAGGGCAGCACTTCCCTGAAGATCTCTTCAATAAGGCCAAGCTCAAGGGTCTCGATGAACTTTGCAATACCTTGATCACAAAACGTACCCGGGGCCTGAAGGTGATCTTCACCAACGGCTGTTTTGACATCATCCATGCAGGCCATGTCACCTACCTGGCCAAGGCCAGGGCTTTGGGTGACTCCCTCGTGGTGGGGCTCAACTCCGATTCATCGGTGAGGAGGATTAAAGGGGAGGGACGGCCGGTCAACAACGAGGTCGCACGCGCAACCGTACTTTGTGCGCTCGAATGCGTGGATCATGTGGTCATCTTCGAAGAGGATACGCCGTACAGGCTTATCGAGCGCATAAGGCCGGATGTGCTGGTCAAGGGCGGCGACTGGGATGTAGACACAATCGTTGGGGCGGATATTGTCAGGTCTTCGGGAGGCCGTGTGCTCACCATCCCCTTTGAAGACGGCTACTCCACGACCTCCATAATCGATAGGATAAGACAGGAGTAATGCTTATAAGAGCCCGATTATGAAACGTCCGACATACCTCCTGTCAACCCGCTGTCCTAAAAAAGGCACCGATCTCTTCGGCACAGGTCATGAGATCGAGCTGGATCTACCTGGCTTCGAGGTTCAGTCCTATTTGGGACCGATGTCTCTAAGGAATATCATTATGAAATGAATATCCGAATTCTCAACGAATATATGGAAATATTGAAGGTGTTCAAGGAGGATGTGGGCAGGACAGGAGGCGATGTTGTCATTGCCATTGAGAATATGGTCTGTTATAGCTCTAAGGATGGAAAGCGACTTTGAGAGACACCTTAAGGAACTCCTGGACAGCTCATCGTCGTATACCTCTCAGATCGGGCAATATATCCTGGATTCCGGAGGAAAACGTCTACGGCCGAGGATCGTCGGGATGGTGGGTAGTGCCATCGGCCTGCCGCCTTCCACCTTCATGCCTTTTGCCTATACCGTTGAGCTCATGCACACGGCAAGCCTTCTCCACGACGATGTAGTGGACGGTACAGAGATAAGGCGCTCCAGATCCACGGCAAATCAGGTCTTCGGCGACAAGCCGGCCCTCCTCGCAGGCGATTTCATCTCGGCATCAGCTATGGAGACCATGTGCGCACTGGGAGACATGCGCCTTGCCCTGAGCGTGGTCCGGACCATAAAAAAGATGGCTGAAGGCGAGCTTAAGGAGCTTGAGTATTCACATTCCTTTCATGACAGCATGGAAGTGTACCTTCAGATTATCTATCTCAAGACCGCATCCCTCTTTGAACTCTGCAGCCTTGGGCCCGGTATTATTGCTGGTCTTTCAGAGAAGGCCCTGGATGCGCTGGCTTCTTTCGGCAGGTTTATCGGCATGGGGTTCCAGATTGTGGATGATATCATCAATATAAGCCCGGATGAAAGTGATAATAAAGACGCCTTCAACGACATACTGGAGGGTAAATCAACGCTGCCCCTGGTCATCCTGTTCAAGCAGCGGCCTGAAGTGCTCAGGAAGATAGCTCTGCTACCAGGCCCTGGGGAGAAAAAGGGGTATATCGTATCCGAGCTGGGTACGGATATCCTGTGCAGAAGCAGGACAATTGCGCAGGAATATCTCGATAAATCACTGCAAATTTTGAAAGAATCAGGCTTCCTCACCGATGAGCTTTCGGATATTCCTCATCAGATTATCGCCCAGGTGAAGGCCCGCTTCTAGGGAAAGATCATTGTTGTATTACCTTTTCTCTGTTCCTGAAATCTATTGATTTTTTGCTGCATAATCCCTACCTTAAGATCCATAAGCTTTTTAGAGGTGTATTGTTGGAATATAAAGATTATTACAAGATCCTCGGCATAGAGCGTAATGCGAGCCAGGAAGAGATCAAAAAAAAATATCGCAAACTCGCTAGAACCTGTCATCCCGACATGTGTAAAAATGACCCTACGGCAGAGAAGCGCTTCAAGGAGATCAACGAGGCCCATGAGGTCTTAGGAGACCCTGAGAAACGCCAGCGCTATGATGCCCTGGGCAACAACTGGCAGGAAGGCCAGTCCTTCAGGCCGCCTCCGGGTTTCGAGAACATCTTCTCAGAGGACATGTTCTCTCCGAAAAGAGGCCGCACCGGGGCAAGGTCGTTCAGTTTCGAGTTTGGCCCTGGAGCCCAAGGAGGTGCGGGAAGAGGTGCATTCTCCGACTTTTTCGAGTCTCTCTTCGGTGACTCAGGGTTAGACCGGCAGTTCGAGCACCGCTCCCCCTCTCCAAAGGGGAGCGACCTGGAGTCGGAGATAACCATCTCGCTGCAGGATGCCCACAGGGGAGGCTCCAAGGAGATACTTTTGCAGGGGCCCGGCGGAGAAAAACGGCTGAATGTGAAAATACCCGAGAACGCCTATGACGGCATGAAGATCCGCCTGGCCGGCCAGGGGAACAGGGGACATGGCGGATCGGGAGACCTGTATCTTAAGATCAAGGTTAATCCTGACCCCAGGTACAAACTGGAAGGTTCCGATATCGTCGTAGACATACCCGTGACTCCCTGGGATGCGGCCTTGGGGACCACCATCGAGGTGGAAACCCTGGATGGGAAACTCAGCCTTAAGATACCCCCGGGCGTGTCTTCGGGCCAGCGGTTGAGGCTCAAGGGCAAGGGCCTGGCCCATAAGGGCGACCTGTTTGCGCAAATCAGGATCGTCACGCCCAAGCGCATGAGCAGCGAAGAGAAAAGACTATTCGCCGAGCTTAAAAAGGTCTCATCCTTCAAGGCAGAATAAAAAGAGCCGGTACGGCCACCTGAAGCGGCTCCTTAAAAAACTCCGAATTGTTCTTTCTTGAGTGTCATTGGTTGGTCTTTGATGCGTTTTTCTTTTGCCTGCTCCTGAGTCTGCGCAGGTATGTAGGTGTTCCGGCCCTTCAGGACAAGATATGGACGTACTTTATCGAGCTTTTTCTTGCTGATGCCCTTGATCCTTGTCATATCATCGAGTGACTTGAACTGACCGTTTGCCTGCCGGTACGTTACAATGGCCGCGGCAGTCTTTTCTCCAATACCGGGCAGCATCATGAGCTCCTCTTTGGTTGCCGTGTTTATGTTGATAACGCCTTGAGCGGAATACAAGGGGATGTTCAGCATAAACAGGGACAAGACGACACACCACACAACCCCTCTGACCTGTACCATGGAAACATCCTTCCATAACAAAATTAAAGGAGCATAATAGGGCCACGGGCAGACAAGTCAAGGCATGCGAAAAGAAATCTTGAAAAGGTAAGGATAACAATATGGTAGATCAGTTACAAAAATTGTCTTGATTAATCTTTCCAGTCTCGATAGCCGTATAGTGAAAATAGTGTCTTTTGCCATAAGGGAGATCCCCATGA
>JBEKLI010000227.1:0-4413 GCA_050010275.1 Desulfomonilia bacterium
CCATCAATGATATCCAGAGGTTCCTTGAGCCTATCCTGACAAACCTCACCGAGGAGGATATCCAGGGCCTCTCCAGTAAACTCACCCACGTAGCGTCCCTGGTGAAGGACACCTCCGAAAAGACCCTCGATCTGTTGTTTACCAGACAGGAAATGGCAGTGACCGACAATGCCGTCTATGATGCCATTGCCAGGCTCGTCATGGCAGACGACAAGAAGGAGGCCTTGAAAAAGCTCAAGCTCATAAAGGACCACAACAAGGAACTCATCAATGAGCTTATGAGGATCAGTGAGCTCCAAATCCATGCAGACCTGGTGGACCAGATCGTCAAGAAGGTATGCAGGGTGGTGGAGAACATGGAGATCAGGCTCGTAGACCTCATCAGGAGATATACCCGCAGCACAAATATATCCCTAGGCAAAAAGGATCGTCGTGACGGGACAAAGACCCACGGCCCCGCTATTCCGGGCCGGGATAAGGGTGTGGCCTCCTCACAGGATGATGTGGACAGCCTTTTAAAGTCGTTCGGCTTGTGAGGGTTGACGAGAAGCCGGCTGTATGAGGCCCTCTTTCCTCGCTCGGCTCGTTAACGGCCCCCTGTTCGATCCGGTGGTCTTTATCAGGCTCTTAAACCGGAACACATCACTCTTGTTCGACTGCGGCCGCATCGGAAACTTGTCCAACAGGGAGATCTTATCCATAGACTCCATTTTTATCAGTCACCCCCACATGGACCACTTCATGGGTTTTGACCATGTCCTGAGGATTATACTTCATAGAGAAAGGCCGCTTAACCTCTATGGACCGGATGGGATCGCGGACAAGGTGATCTCAAAGCTCAATTCCTATACCTGGAACCTTACCAGGGACTATCCGCTTGAGGTGATGATCCATGAGGTCAGGGACCACGATATCCTCTCCCGCTCGGCCCGTGCCGGGAACGCGTTCAAACCATCCATGCCGGCATCATCCCCGCGGAGAGGTGCAACCATTGCAACGAACCCTTTTTACAGCGTGGATGCTTCCGTGCTCGATCACCATATGCCTTGCCTGGGTTTTGTATTGAAGGAACCGTTCCACATCAATATCAATGCCGCCAGGATCGCCGAGCTGGGATACACGACGGGACCCTGGATCGGAGAGCTTAAGAGACTGATCCTTGCAGAGTGCATGGATGACTATATTGATGTACCTGCCATTACCGGCAACAGGAGAATAAAGGTTCATGAGCTTTTCATGGAGCTGGTGATCACATCAGCCGGCCAGAAGATCGGTTACTTCACCGATATCCGTGCTTCAGGCGATAATCTTAAGCGAATCAGAGAGCTTGCAGGCAATATGGATATTCTGTTCATTGAGGCCTATTACCTCGCCGAGCGTGAGCAACAGGCACACGAGAAGGCTCATCTTACGGCACGGGAGGCGGGCCTTATCGCCGGGATGGTAAGGGCCAGAAAGGTTGTGCCTATGCATATTTCACCACGGTACCATGATCGGATTGATGAGGTCATGGGAGAGCTCACCGCCGCACGGATTTCATACGGAGACATTTCACGGAATGTCTTGATCTCAAGGCCGTTTTTCAGGTAAAAGGGTCCAAAGGATTAAAACACCGTGAAGCTGATTGAGACCTCCCTCAAAGGGGCATATATTGTAGAGCAGGGCCTGTATCAAGACCCAAGGGGTTCTTTCCTGGAGATCTACAGCGCCAAGGCCTTTGCCGAGAATGGCCTTAACATTGAGTTTGTGCAGGATAACTGTTCCCTTTCGAGAGACAAGGGCGTCATTCGGGGGCTTCACTTTCAGAAGACACCCCATGCCCAGGCTAAGCTCGTCTGGACGCTCACCGGAAAAGTGTATGACGTGATCGTGGACCTTCAAAAGGGATCTCCTACTTATCTGAAGTGGGAGGCCTTTGAGCTCTCTGCCGAGGAGCCCCTCTTGCTCTTTGTCCCCAGGGGGTTTGCCCATGGCTTCTGCACCCTTGAGCCGGATACACGGGTCTTCTACAAAGTGGATGCGCCTTATACCCCCCAGGCAGAGAGCGGGCTCAGATGGGACGATCCTGATCTGGCCATACCATGGCCTGCGAGTTCACCCATCATCTCGGATAAAGACAAGAAGCTGCCGCTCCTCAAAGAAATAGTTCATAGGCTTTAGGTACCAGTGGTCAGTGATCACTGACTCTCTGATTTCTTCAAGATATCAATGGAGTTGACGATCAGTAACGATATGGAGAGTTTCCGGGAAATTCCTTTATCCATGGTTCATGTAGGCCATGTATATGACTTTGATATCTACCTGAAGTTGCAGGATACACAACGCCTTTTTGCCGCTAAAGGCGTTCCCCTTACCCGGGTGCACCTCATCATGATGAGCCGCAGTGAAACACGCCTTTCTGTGCGCGAGGAAGAGTGGGTTGCTGCAAGGAATGAATTTGAGCATGACATGAGATATGTATTTACCGACCCAAGACTTGATTCAAGGCAAAAGGCCGATCTTATATATACCTTGGCCATGCAGTCCATCAGGGATGCGTACAATGGCCTTATTCCAAGGACCATTGTCGATGTTCAAAAGGATGCCGATGAGCAGGTGAAACACATCCTCTCCGACGAAGAGGTGCTTGGACATCTTAGGCTCATGAACACATCGGGCGGCTCAACCTACCAGCATTCGCTCCGTGTGGGGATCTATGCCACAGCACTCCTCCTCAAGCTTATGGGTGACAGGCTCACCAGTGCCCAGATCAGAAGGATAAGCATGGGGTTCTTTTTGCACGACATCGGGATGGCAAGAGTGCCCATGCAGATCCTCAAAAAGCCGGGCCGCCTCGATGATTTTGAGATGCGGCTGATCCGGATGCATCCCATCTGGGGTCAAAAAAGGATGATCACAAAAGGATCATTGAACCTGGAAGCCGTCAACATCATCCTTGCCCACCACGAACACCTTGACGGCAGTGGTTATCCACACAAGAGATCGCAAGACAGCATCCCTCTGTTCGCCAGGATCTGCACTATCGCGGATGCCTTCGAGGCCCTGACCGCAGAACGTCCCTACCGCAAACCACTTGCACCCTTTTCCGCCCTGCAGGTCATGTACCAGGACTTATCCCATGGATTCGACCCTGAGCTCTTCACGGCTTTCGTAAAGTTACTGGGTCCTGAAGCGTGATGAAGGGGTCAGTGACCAGTGACCAGTGATCAGAAAAAGTGATTGAAAAGGTGACATAACTTTTCCACTCTGTTCACTGATTACTATTCACTCATCACTCAGACTCTATTCCCTATCTTGACTTCGCTGCGCAATAGATGTTTATTCGCGCTATGTTTCTGATAGTCGCAGGCGGGGAGCCGCCGGGTAATGAGTTGCTTAGGCACCGGGCACTTGAGGCCGCAATGATCATCGCTGCAGACAGTGGTGCCGGATATTGTCTTGATGCAGGGGTGACACCCCAGCTTGTGGTTGGTGATATGGATTCGCTTGATAGTGAAACGGCTGAAAGGCTTACCGGACTGGGCATTGAAATGAAGCGATTCAGCACGGACAAGGACCGGACCGACACGGAGATTGCCCTTGATGAGGCCATTGTCCGGGGTGCAAAACGTGTCGATATCCTTGGTGCCATCGGAGACCGGCTCGACCATACCCTTGCCAACATCCATCTGATGTGCATGGCCTTGCGCAATGGGGTTGCTACACGGATCATTTCTGATACGCAGCAGGTCTTTCTGGTGGATTCCCATGAGACGATCAAGGGCAGCTGGGGGCGTACCGTGTCTTTCCTACCCCTTACCGAGCAGGTGGAGGGTATTACGCTTACGGGCTTTGTCTATGAACTTGAAGATGCCGTTATGGAAATCGGGAAACCCTATGGCATAAGTAATGTCGTTAAGACTGATCCGGCCTTTGTCAAGGTTGGAAAGGGGGTCTTGCTTGCCGTCCTTTCCACGACTTGAAAGGACTTCTCATGCTAAGGTAGTGACATGGGGAAACGTTGGTGTTATCGTGAGCGCCAATGCATAAATACTCATAAGAACAAGCGTAAGGAGGATAACTTGAAGAAGTTCGGTGCATTGTTTCTGGTGGTTTTCTTCTTGATGATCGGGTGCTCCAATTCGGAAAAGGGGGCGCTCGGTTATGGAAAAGACGGCAAAATGGTAGCCAAGGTTGGTGACAAGGTTATCTATGACAAACAGATTGAGAAATTCTTAAGCAACCTGCCGCCACAGGTGACGGCCCGCTACGGAGCAGCCCGTATCCGCAGGGAGATCACCGAAGGATTTGTCAACATGGAGATGCTGGCCTGGGAGGCACGCAAACGAGGGATAGACAAGAGGGACGATGTCAAGTTCAGGATGGATATGCTCGTCGACCAGACCCTTGCCCGTGAGATCGAGGAGGAACTCA
>JBEKLI010000228.1:0-4404 GCA_050010275.1 Desulfomonilia bacterium
TTTAAAATAGCATTCGCAATGCATATACCCCAGAAAAAATCGCCTTCATGGCCGAGACAAGCATATTTGTCCCGGTCACAGGCGTATATCCTCTCGATAGGAGTAATATAACGTCGCCAGTGAAAAAGTGAAGGGGGTTTAACATCTTCGGAAAAACGGAACCAGGGTCGTATCATATCATTGCCCATGGGATTGACCACTTCAAAGGACTGAAGCGGTACGGACAGAAAGGGCATAAGCCGAGACAGTCTCTTAGTTATCATCCCTGAAGCCCATGATATTATTTCAGTGAACGAGGCCAGCCCCGGTTCAAGGTTCACCCTTGTCTGGATTGTTATCTTGGGGGCGTATGGGTTTCTGTCCACTTTTACAATTATGGGATACTTCAGGTCATCAGGGGGAGAGACTAACACAAGGTCCCCTACCCCTTTGGGAAATATACCGAGCCGTGCCCTGCATTGCCCATAGAAATAGAAACCATGATAAGGTCTTTGCTCGGGCGGGTCTTCGGTAAGATAGCAAAACCCTTTATACACGGCCTCTTCAAGCTGCATGCCGAGCACCTCTTTCCCATTCACTACCAGAACCGCATCGGGGTCTCTGATGGAGTCACTCCCGTGTCCCTTAAGATATGCACTCAGGGCTGTTTTGATCTTTCCATACTGAATGGCACACATTCCAAAAGTGGAAACATGGGCCTTCATTTGAGCCAGTCGCCCGGCCTCCGGAGAACTAAAGGCTGATCCTATGATGTCTTCCCATGACTCATGTTTGACGGCCCTGCTTCCTAGCTGCCTCAAGTAGCGCTGTGGCTTTGTAGCTGACTTTTTGATCAGTGAAAGATATATCTCATTGCTCTTTTTGACTCTGGATCGGGTACTATCTGTTATCCCGGGTTCCCTGGTGATGGCCTCGGAGGAATCCATCAGTTGCAAAACAAGCCCGTGCTCAGGCTCAATAGATTTCATCAGACGTTTATCGATTTTACTCAGAATCGGTTCGAGGAGACCCCTTGAAAACGTCTCGGTAATCAATAGCGGGGTATCTGCCAAGAGCTCGGCGTTGGGGATGTTCGGGGAATTGTCAACCCACAAACATGTCAATCCTTTACTTGTGAGAAGCGCACATGCAAAAAGCCCTGATATGCCCTCTCCCGATGCGATAACATCATAGGTCCTTTTCACAACATGAGCCCATCTTCATTCATCAGGCTAAGCCCCAGGTCTATAAGCATTGCTGAAGTTACGCCATAACCGCGCTGTAAATTCCCTTCTATCCAGACTGCATGGGTCCCGCACGAAGGGCTCCCCTCTTTTAGTATAGCATACCCTGCCCTGAGGGTGCGAGCAACTTTACATACCTGTCTGGCACCAAAGAGAAAGGCATGTGTTACATCCTGGTCATGTACATCTCTGAGAAAAGCCCTGCCCTTGACAACCGCTGCCCCGTCTCCACCAACAAAATATGCATTCGGGCGTGGTGTGGGTAACCCTCCAAGCTGTTCGGGACAGACAGGAATCATGATAATGTCTTGTATTTTCAGAATGGACCTGCGGGTCTTTGATGATCCGTCATACCTGCACTGGATGCCCAAGAGACAGGCGCTCACGAGAACCGGGCCTTCTAGCCGGCCAAAGGGGGATTGGCGATGCATGCCCCTTCATCCTTATCAAGGTCCTTGATGAATACCTTTCTCCCGACAATGGTGAGCCTGTCTTGTGCAAAAAGCTCTATTGCCTTTGGGTAAATCTTGTGTTCGAGCCGCAAAATGCGCTCTTCCAGGATGTCTTCAGTGTCATCCGGGTACACCGGGACCACGGCCTGGATAATTATGGGCCCGGTATCAACACCCTCATCCACAAAATGGACCGTGCATCCGGAGAACCTCACTCCATAGTCTATGGCCTTCTGGCGGACCCCCAAACCGGGGAAAGACGGCAGCAATGAAGGATGGATGTTCATGACCCTTCCGGGAAACTGCCTGAGAAATCCTGGTGTAAGCACACGCATGAATCCCGCCAGTGCCACCAGGTCAATCTCGAAGCTTTTCAGGATCTTAATGAGCTCCTCATCAAAGCTCTCTCTATCAGGATATTGGGTGTGAGAAACTACCAGGGTCGGAATGCCTCTCTTCTGTGCACGATCCAGCGCGAATACACCGGGAAGATTACTGATGACTATTGATACTTGGCCATCTATTTCCGAGCGATCGCAGGAGTCCATGATGGATTGCAGATTGCTTCCGCTACCCGAAACCAGAACGCCAATGCGAACCACTTATGTACCCCTACGAGAGGATAATCGCCTCACCACCCTTAGGCCGGGACTCGATATAGCCGATGACATCAGCTGATTCTTTGAGCCCCTTCAGCCTGATCATCACATCATCCGCATCTTTGGGGGTTACGACCAGCGCCATGCCGATGCCCATATTGAAGGTCCGATACATCTCTGCATCTTCGATCTTGCCGACATCCTGAATGAAGCGGAATATGGGAGGGACACCCCAGGAGCCCTTCTCTATCACTGCGGACGAACGGGCAGGGAGCACCCTGGGGATGTTGTCAATAAACCCGCCTCCTGTGATATGCACGATGCCCTTGATCTCAAATCCCCTCAGAACATTGAGCACGCTCTTGACATAGATTCGTGTCGGGGTCAGGAGTTCTTCGGCTAATGTCTTTCCAACATCTTCCAGATAATCATCAATGCGCATCTTGGCGCGCTCGAAAAGGACCTTCCTTACGAGAGAAAACCCGTTGCTGTGCAGGCCCGAGGAGTGTATCCCGATGAGGACGTCCTTTGCAGAGATGCGCGATCCATCAATGATCTTGTCACTATCCACAACTCCGACACCGAAGCCTGCAACGTCATACTCATCCTCGCGGTAAAAACCAGGCATCTCGGCTGTCTCGCCGCCGATCAATGCGCAACCGGCTTCCTGGCACCCTCTGGTGATGCTCGATATAATGACCTTGGCACGATCCAGATTGAGCTTGCCGGTGGCAAAATAATCGAGAAAGAACAAGGGCTGTGCCCCCACGACGATGAGGTCATTGACCACCATGGCCACAAGATCGATACCGATGCCCTCATGGTTGTCGGCCATGAATGCTATTTTCAGCTTGGTCCCTACACCGTCCGTAGAGGAGACCAGGACGGGTTCGTGATAATTCCTGATATCCAATTTAAAGAGGCCGGCAAATCCGCCTATACCGCCTATGACCTCAGGCCCATGGGTGGACTTCACGCTTGACTTGATAGCCCTGACAAGAATGTTCTGTTTATCAATATCAACACCAGCATCACGATACGTCAAAGACATGGATACCCCCAACTTCCTACCTACTATATGAGAATATTGAGCTAGTCAATCCGCCAATGAAGTGATGTTTATCTCTTTGAGAAAAAATAGGATGGCGGTTTGGGCATTGCCCGCCATCCCTAGAGGAGGTAGTTAGGAGTTATGTGGCTTTGAAGAGGGGTTTCAACTCTCTTCGGTTTCTCGTTTCCTTTAGTCGTTGTTATCGTAATCCCCTTATTCACCAGATGACTACCTATCAGCAATGGTCGTGCCAACATAATTATTGACCAGCTATCAATCTGTATTTCGAGGTTGATTTGGATAATTCGCCAAATTCTAACGCGCTGAAGTGCTCACCATGAAACCTCAAGGTGTATATTTTATATACAATTGTGATATACAGTTGTATATAAGATATACACTACACCTTCATGGCACCATCTCTCAAACAAGGAGATTGCTTGCCGGGAGCCGATGGCATGAGAGTTGAAAAGCATAATCCGGGTAATTTTATGGATAATAGTGTTGGTATGTATTCCAGGAAGGCCTGGATCAGGATATCCCCCTGGGTGATCATGGGCTCCCTCGTGGTAATGGTACCTATCTTCATCTTTACAACTATGGAGAGTATCAGGACCCAGAGGAAAAACATGTATCACATGCTCAGTGAGAAGGGCGATGCCCTCATGCGCTCATTTGAGGCAGGCACCAGGACGGGTATGATGGGCATAGGTTGGAGCGGGGCACAGGTCCAGCGTCTCATCATGGAGACTTCTCAGGAGCCGGATATCCTCTATATCCTTATAACGGATAAGGATGGGAAGATCGTTGCCCACAACCAGGTCCAGAATATCGGGAAGATGTATGGGCTCGATATCGACCAGGCGCGGTTAGGTCCCATTATTCGGTGGAGGGTGCTCAACGACGATAAAGGCAGGCACGTATTCGAGGTATATCGGAGATTCCACCCTTCACGAAGCGGGATGATTATCCTCAGGCGCAAAACACCTCTCCACGACTGGTTCTATCCCCATATGATCCCGAAGATTGAAAGGCCCCCCATACAGACCATCTATGTGGGCCTTAATATGGAACCCGTT
>JBEKLI010000229.1:0-4404 GCA_050010275.1 Desulfomonilia bacterium
AAACATACTTGGGATGGGAAGCAACCGATGAACTGAATATGAATTTCTGGTCAGGGGACAGGTTTTCCCAGTTCCCGGGAGTTCGAATTCATAAACCGGCCCGAGTGTATTTGCGATGACAGACACAATCCGAAATCAAACATCCTGCCGGTTATCAATCGTAATTCCGGTTTACGACGAGGAGCCGATGCTGCCGGCCCTGTTCGGAGAATTGGAAAAAGTTTGCGCGGAACTGCTGAAGCCGTATGGTCCGGTCGAAGTTGTGTTTGTCAATGACGGCAGCACGGATGGCACCCTGGATATCTTGGATGGGATCGCATCAAAAGACCCACATGTCCATGTAGTCTCCTACTGGAAGAACGGCGGCAGAGGCAAGGCCATCAGATACGGGTTCAAGGCGGCCCGCGGCAGATACATCGCCACCATCGACGCCGACCTTTCCTATGACCCTGCCTATATCCTTCAGATGGCTCAAGTGCTCGACGATGAGAGCGATATCGATGTTGTGCTCGTGAGCCCCTATATGAAGGGCGGCGGAACCGAGGGTGTCCCCAAGGACAGGCTCTTCGTCTCCATGATGGGCAACAAGATTCTTCAGTTGGCACTGCCTGAAAAGATCCACACCCTCACCTGTATCGTGCGGTGTTATCGTAATGAGGTCATCAGCAGCCTCGACCTGGAATCCAACGGCAAGGAGATACACTTGGAGATCCTTTCCAAACTGCTTGCCATGGGGTTTCGGGTCAGAGAGATCCCTGCCGTGCTCACCTCACGGAAAAAGGGCACATCAAAATTCGTCTTCAAGTCAACGGCGGTCTCTCATCTTCTGTTCACTATCTTTGAGCGGCCTGCCCTGCTCTTCGGCTTTGTGGGCGTGGTGCTCTTCCTCATAGGCATGGGGATAGGCGGATACATCCTGTTTCTCTACTACGGTCATATCCTCAATCCAAACCGACCCCTGACCACCCTCATGATCCTTTTCATACTGGGCGGCATCCAGATTTTATCTTTTGGATTCCTTGCCTCCCAGATCCATTTTTTAAGAAAGGAGGTCCTCCTCAACCGCAAAGCCCTGGCACATATCAAACGCCTATCGCCCCGGATGCACGAAAACGGACCGGACAATCCGCATAAGCGCACATAAGAATATTATCTATACTTCAAGTCAGAATCTCTCATTCACATCTTTGTAAGCAGCTTAGCGGCTTGACAATGACAAACGAACATGATTCTATCTCTGTAAGAGGTTCATATTGTAATACAATATCTCCTCCAGGGCCCTTGTTTCGGGACTCAACGCATCACACGGTTTCTCACGATTCCGTTTAAGGGCCTAGGTACTGCATAACAAATAACTATTGATAATCATGAGAGGGAGGATTCTATGGCCAATTTGATTTTAGATGAAAGGGACCAGAAGTTTGTTTTGTTTGAGATGCTCGAGATTGAAAAGCTCTGCGAGACAGAGAGATATGCGGACTTCTCCAAGGACATGTTCGAGATGATCCTGACCGAGGCCCAGAAGTTTGCTGCGGAGGAGCTACTACCCACCCTGGCCGAGTCCGACAAGGAAGGATGCAAGCTGGTCAACGGGCAGGTGCACGTACCGAAATGTTTCCATAAGCCATACAAGCTCTTCTGCGGGGCCGGGTGGAACTGTATGTCGTTACCCCAGGAGTACGGCGGCCAGGGCCTTCCCTTTATCATGAGGATTGCCGGTCATGACTGGTTCGTACATAACTTCGCATTTGCTTCCTACCCTGGTCTCGGCGAAGGCGCCGCACACCTCATCGAGACCTACGGCGCTGAAGAGCAGAAAAAGAAATACCTTCCCAAGATGGTCAGCGGGCAGTGGGGAGGTTCCATGTGCCTGACCGAGCCGGGCGCAGGAACCGACGTGGGGAACTTGAGCACAAAGGCCGTACGACAGCCCGACGGCACCTTCAAACTCCAGGGCACCAAGATGTTCATCACCGGCGGCGACCAGGATCTTACCGAGAACATCATCCATCCTGTGCTTGCCAGGATCGAAGGCGACCCTGCCGGCACCAAGGGCATATCCATATTCATCGTGCCCAAGTTTCTGGTCAATGGAGACGGTTCACTGGGGAGGCGCAACGACTTCGAGATCGCCAAGATCGAGGAGAAGATGGGCATCCACGGGAGTTCCACCTGCGTCATCAACTTCGGCGACAACAACAACTGCTACGGAGAACTCCTTGGCGACGAGCGCGAAGGCATGAAAATCATGTTCCAGATGATGAACGAGGCGAGAATCGCAACAGGACTGCAGGGCCTCACAAGCGCATCCATCGCTTACCTCCATGCCCTGCAGTATACCAAGGAGAGACTCCAGGGCTCATCGCTGCTGGAGTTTAAAAACCCCGAGGCCCCGCGTGTCTCCATCATCTCGCACCCGGATGTCAGGCGGATGCTCTTGTGGATGAAGTCCAATGTGGAAGGCATGAGGGCGCTCATGTACTACGCCACTACCTGTGGTGACAGGGCCGCCAGCTTCAAGGATCCGGTCGAGGCGGAAAAGTGGCTGGGGATCGTGGAGATTCTCACCCCCATCATTAAGGCCTACTGCTCGGACATCGGCTTTAAGGTGACCGAGACGGCCATGCAGTGCTACGGCGGATACGGCTTCTGCAGTGAGTACCCCGTCGAGCAGTTCATGCGCGATGAGAAGATCGCCTCCATTTATGAGGGAACCAACGGCATCCAGGCCCTTGACCTTGTAGGCAGGAAGATGGGTATGAAGAAAGGCACATACTTTATGACCCTGCTTGGTGAGATGAACAAAACAGTAGCCGATACCCGGGGCATAGAGACATTAAAAAGCCTTGCGGAAGATGTGCAGGCAAGCGTCAATGCCCTGGCGGAGATCGCGATGTTCTTTGCCTCCTGCGGCAAGGCCGGCAAGTTCCTCATCCCCGTAGGCAACGCATATCCCTTCCTCATGATGATGGGCAAGATCGTCTGCGCCTGGCTTCTTCTCTGGGAGGCCCAGATCGCCCATAAAGAGCTCGCTGCCCTCTGCAGTCAAAAGGGTATCAATGCAAATGATCCATTCGCCGTTGCCGCCTTTGTCAAGGAGAACAAGGACGCAGCCTTCTACGACGGCAAGGTGAAATCAGCGAAATACTTTATCAAGAACGTACTCCCCGAGGTTGACAGCACGGTGAAGGCCATCAAGAGCGAAGACCTCTCTATCATGGAGATTGCAGACGAGAGCTTTGCTTCGTAACGTTGAACCCATGCCCGGTGCAGCCGGGGGGTAGTCTTTCCATCCCCTCGGCTGCGCTTCTCAAACACTACCAACCCGACAAGAGGTCACACACACATTCTGCTGGAAAAATCCATTGGTTTGTCTTATGAGGCATGCATGCTCAGTAAACGGATCATTATCTGCCTTGACGTGAGGGACGGCAAAACCACCAAGGGCATAAAATTCATGAACAACATCGACATCGGTGACCCGGTGGAGATGGCAAAGGAATACTATGAGCAGGGCGTGGATGAGCTGGTATTCTATGATATCACCGCCTCTTCGGACCGCAGGGACATCATGATCGAGGTGGTACGCGGCGTTGCCGAGAACATCTTCATCCCCTTCTCGGTGGGGGGCGGTATCCGCACGCTCGATGACATGTACCGGGTGCTGGACGCCGGGGCCGAGAAGATAAGCGTCAACAGTGCCGCCGTGCTCAACCCCCCGATCATCTCTCAAGGGGCGCGACACTTCGGCAACCAGTGTATCGTGCTTGGAATGGATGCCAAGAAGGTTACACCGAGCAATAAGATCCCATGCGGCTATGAGGTAGTGATCAACGGAGGGAGAACCCCCATGGGCATGGATGCCCTGCAGTGGGCCAAGCAGGCCCAGGACCTCGGTGCGGAAGTAATTCAGCACAGGGCCGGCTACAACACTGTGATCATCGCTCGTGCGCGAGAAGATTCATTCTTTCACGGCTGGCGCGAAATTCCATTCGGAATGGAATGCGTCGAAGCTGTGCAGGCTACGCAAGCGCAGGTCGAGAATTTTCCGTGGGATTTGCGTCACCTTGTCGTTCCTGTTGGTTCCGGCATGTCCCTTGCGGGCATCTTGTCCGGCTTAAAATTGCTCCACCGCAAGACAACCGTGCTGGGTGTTGTGGTTGGGGCTGACCCAACAGGTAGATTGGACCGCTATGCGCCGGAGGATTGGCGTGATGCGGTAACACTGGTCGAGGCCGGCATTGACTATCACAAGGCCGTGGAGGCCAATCCACGCAACCCCGACGCGCACACGCGTCTGGCGACGACCCTGCTCGCGATGCACCAACCCGAAGAAGCGCTCAAGCATTTGAACGCGGCCGTGGAACTCGATCCGAAAAGCGCCGACCTGCACGGCAAAGACGG
>JBEKLI010000230.1:0-4400 GCA_050010275.1 Desulfomonilia bacterium
AGGCGGCACAGCTGGCGGCCGGCGGCCTCACCGGGACCGGGACGATCATGGAAGCAAAGACCGGATTCTGCGAGAACTTCTCCTTCGGCCCCGTCATGGGCATGTTCTCAGGCTTCGGAAAGACATGGCTCACCGATACCATAAGCTTCAAGCCCTACCCGGGCTGTGCATATATTGATACCTTTGTGGACTGCATCCTGAAGCTGATGAAGACGAACAAGATAGACCCCGGGAAGATATCAAGGGTCAACATCTATGCAAACATCCTGACATACCAGATGGACGGCTACTCGAAGCCATTCATGAAAGGGCCCGACAGCGCGCAGGCGACACTCAATTTCTCAGTCCCGTTTAATGCTGCAGTCGCCATCCTCGACAAGGAACTCACCCCGCACCAGTTTACCAGGGAGAGGATACGGGACCAGAAGATCTGGGCCTTGGCTGACAAGGTGAAGCTCTATCTCAACCTCCCCATGAGCATGAAATCGCTCACCATGACGCCGATCGGTACCGTTGCACTTATCAGGGAGGTCGGGGCCATAAGACTCATCCGGTTCTTCAGGGAGCATCTCGGCTCGGGTAATACGTGGGAGGCACTGAGATCATTGTTCCTGAAGCAGGCATATGCCGCTATCAGGGGCCCTGCTTGGAAAAGGACCAAGGTTAAGGGTGCTTTTGATCTTGGCAGGATTGATCTTGCAGGCTACCGCATGCCGCTCGGGTCCATGGTGGAGATCGTTATGCAGGACGGAAGCAGGTTTGTGGAATCGGAAGAGCTCCCGCGCGGCGCGGCAGGCCATTCCCGGCAGGAGAAGCGAAAAGTGGTTGAGGAAAAGTTCAGGCGTGAGGTGGGCGGGATCCTGAATGCTGAGAAAACGGACAGGGCCCTTGGAGTGATTTCGACCATCGAAAAGGCTGACGCGAAGGAGATCAAGGAGTTGATACGGCTGCTCTGTTCCGAGAGATGAAATTGATGATGAACTGATTCTCAAATGGCAGAAATGAAACCATCGAAACGGAAATCCTCACGCAGAGAGCGACAGTAACAGTCAGATCCGGTCTTCGATCCAGGTATGGATATCTTTAAGCACCATGTCCTTTTCAGGCTCATTGAGGATCTCATGGTAGAGGCCGTCGTATATCTTTATCTGTTTGTCAGTTGAGGCGATGTGGTCATAGAAGTATCGCGAGGCATCGGATGGAACGATCTGGTCAGCGCCGCCGTGAAGGACGAGACATGGGTAGCGGTAAGCACCCATGTTATCCATAATCCACTTCCCTCCCCGGATAAATACTTCGCCCATGAGCTTGGTAGTGAATTCTTTGGGCACGAGCGGATCATCCGTGTAGGCCTTTACAACTTCGGGGTCACGGGAGATCAGATCGGTCAGGGAGTTGGGAATGGGCGCAAGGGGAGTGGCGTTGAAATCAAAGGATTCCAGACCTTGGAGAGCAGGAAGAATGATGACCGGAGGTGCTGAGAGCACCTGACCCGAGAGGCGTCCCGGGTACTTCACGCCGTAGGAGGCGCTGATGAATCCGCCCATGCTATGCCCAAGCATGAAAAGCGGGATACCCGGGTTTTCCTGCCTGGCAATGCCCACGACTGTCTCGGCATCGTCAATAAAGTTCTGGAAATCCTCTACGAACACTGGTTTTCCCTTGGAGCGGCCATGGCCTCTGTTGTCGAATCGGTAGACTGAATAGCCCCAGTCATTGAGGCGGGAGGTTACATAGTCATAACGACCGGAATGCTCACACAGCCCATGGACAATGACGAAAACCGCCTTGGGTTTGTCAACGTTAGTCTGCGACAGGAAAAGCTCAATACCATCATTTGCCTTCAACATGCTCTGCTTAGCCTTAGGCTTCATTGTGCACCTCCTCTTAATACAATACAGGAAAGGTGATTTCCTGCGGATCATGTCATATGTTATCGCTCTCATCAAACCCAGAAACATTCAAGAAGTCAATTTAAAAAAATCTCAATGGAATTCCCCTATCTTGCTCTATATTTCATCCGGCTGATCCGGTAAGATAAATTCAATGTCAACATACGAGCTCAATATGAGCGATATCGATATACGTATTCTGCGGACAGAAGCTCTGACCAATGGTGACCTCGAGATGGTATATCGGCTGTTCGATCAGTCATACCGGCAGGCCAATCACAAGTATCTTGAAAAATCGTTTTCGAAATTGAGATACATTGCATTGGCAACTTCTCAGGAAACACCTGTGGGTTTTGCTGTGGCCGACACCATTGAAACCAGTCTTCCCCGATTGGCTGATCTGCAAGTTGTCATGCTTGCCGGCATCTGTTGTATTGCTTCAGATTTCCGCCGCATGGGCCTGTTTACAAAACTTGAAATTCTCGCAGCAAGTGCAAGCGGCCTCTTTAAGCCGGGGATACGCGTCCTTATGTGCGGTCGAATGGCGCATCCCGTCAGTTTCCGTTCTATCAGAAAATCTCCACTTGTCATCCCGAAGTACGGTGTGCCTCTTTCCGATTGGAACAAAGAGATCGGCCTTAAAGTGGCAGGGCTGTATGGGGTTACCCTCGATCCAGAGACATTCATCGTGAGAGGCGATGGTCTACCCATCGGCTACCCCGATCTGGAATATGAGATACCAGAAGAGGAGTGGCTGCCTTTTCAGGCGGTAAACCGGGACCAAGGGGATTCTCTGCTCGGTATAACCTGGTTCCCTGATGCGCCCGAGGGATGGTAAAGAGTAAAAGGAGACAAAGCGAATAGCTGGGTTGGCATAAATCAATGAACAAGGTCCAAGCATTGCAGCACAGCCTCAAGGACAGCCGGAGCGGGAAGGTGATATTCCTCTCGCACTGCATCCTGAACGAGAATACCCGCTATCTCGGAGGGGCGTGCAGGGCAGGGTGCATCAGGGAGATCGTCGAGCAGTGCCTGGACAAAGATATCGGCATCGTGCAGATGCCCTGCCCGGAGCAGATTGCCTGGGGCGGCGTCACCAAGAGATTGATGCTCCTGGCATACGGGGCAAAGGGCACCTTTTTCTATCGAACCTTAAGCCTCTTTTCCCCCCTCTTTCTTCTGTATACCAGGGTGATCTTCCGGCGGCTGGCCAGAGAGACTGCCGGGCAGATAAGGGATTATCTGGACTCCGGCTTTTCTGTCATCGGGGTCATGGGGATTGACGGTTCACCTTCATGCGGCGTCAATAAAACCCTGGATATGAGAAGGTCGTTCGAATCGGCCGCATGCATCGATGTGGGGTCGGTTACGGTTGAACGGATGAATTCCATCATAACTGAAGCCCTCATCGACGGCAGGGGGATCTTCATGGAGATGCTTCAGGATGAACTGGAAAAACGGCTCATCCATATCCCCTTTACGGCGCATGACCTGATCGCCGAGATACAGGGAATACAAACGAGTGCGGCAATACGGTTGTCGTAGCATAGCCGACAGGAAGCATTGTTCAAAAACGGAGAGCCAGGGTCAAAACCCACCCCACGCACTTAGGTTCTGACTCCTGGCCCCCGGGAGCTGTTTCCTTTATCTACTCGTAAACCTTTTCGCCCTCCGCATCGGCGTTTGCCGCGTCGGCTTCAACGTCTCGCACGTCCTCTTTGGCAATCGACTTGAAGTATTCCTTGTACCACTCGTTCTGGATGATGAGCTGCATGATCTCGTTAGAACCGACCCAGATCATGGAGAGCCTGATGTCCCGCACGATCCGCTCCAGCGGGTAGACATTGGTGTAGCCGATACCGCCGACCGTCTGCATGCACTTGTTGGCGATCTCCCAGGCGGCCTCTGTCACGAACTTCTTGGCTTCGGACACCAGGCGCCGCACCCGGTTCGGGTGGGCCTTGCCCGAATCCACTGCCAGGCATGTGGAATAGACGAGCGAGCGGGCAGCATCGAGCATCATGACGGAATCCGCCACCTTGAACCCCACGGCCTCGAACATCTGGATGGGCAGCCCGAAGGCCTTGCGCTTGCTCGTATAGCGCGTGGCGATCTCTATGGCCGGCCTCACCGAGCCGAGCGTCATGGCTGCGGTGCCGAGCCGCTCGGGTATCATCATGCGGACAAACACGTCGAAACCGCCGTTGATGCCGTTCAATGCATAGCGCCCGGGCACGCGCACGTCCTTCAGCACGAGCCTGCCTGCACCGCCTCCCCGCACGCCCATGAGCCCGTATATGTATTTGCTCTCAACGCCATCCGTCCTCGGCACCATGAAGGCGGTCATGCGCTTGTGGGGCGGTGCATCAGGATCGGTGACTGCATAGACCAGGAACCAGTCGGCGCCCTCCGCTCCCACGATGAAGCGCTTCTGGCCGTTTATGATCCAGTCGCTGCCGTCTTTTGTGGCATATGTGGTGGCGCCGAAGAAGTCTGATCCGCCCCGGG
>JBEKLI010000231.1:0-4398 GCA_050010275.1 Desulfomonilia bacterium
ATAGAGTCAAGTCCTGCCAATGCTCTGTATACAACCGGGAAATCAAGATCAACTCCAGCCTCAACTAGTTGCGTACTGATAACCCTTGTTGGAATACCCTCTATCAACCTTCTCTTGATCTCCTGGATAATCCTCGAACGGTGCTCGCCACACATCAGTGCAGATAGATGTATGGTCCCCTCAGGCATGAGCTGGTACAGATCCCGGCAGTCATCCCTCCGGTTCACTATGCAGAGGATAGACTCGTGTTTCATGAGTTCTGAGACAAGGTCTTCCCACGAGACTGGATCAGGCCAGGATTTGTGGAGATTAAGATCAACACGTTTCAACTTATCATATAAGCTAACGGGATCTTCTATAATCTCATGAGTTGATTCAAATCCTTCTTTGAATTTGAAATCGAAGATGTTGCGAATCCCAAGTTCTGGTTGAGTTGCAGTACAGAGAACAGGCGTTACGCTATAGCGTGAATGCAATTCCTTGATCGCAAAGACAACCGGCCTGAGATAATCAGGAGGAAGACATTGTGCCTCATCAAATATGACTACACTCTCGGCAATATTGTGAAGTTTCCGGCATCGACTGGAACGGCTCGAGTACAGAGATTCGAAAAATTGGACTGCAGTTGTGACAATCATCGGCGCATCCCAGTTTTCAGCGGCTAAACGATTCCGTAATGAGTCTCTTCCATCTTCATCATCCCTTAGATTGGAATGGTGCTCAATAACTGCATCCTCAAAACCGGGTATGGAACGGAAAACATCGGCTGTCTGTTCAATGATACTTGTATAGGGTATCACATAAATGATTCTGCGCTTGTTGTTCTTAATAGCATGATGTAGAGCAAAGGCCATGGATGAAAGGGTCTTTCCTCCGCCGGTCGGAACAGTGAGGGAAAAGACCATTGAAGATTGTTCGGCCGCTCTTAGGCATTGTTCCAGAATATCTTTTCGTATTTTATTTACAGGTGTTCTCTTAACCTTATCATGAAGACTATTCATGAACCGATCAAAAAGGACTTCTAGCTTTTCAAGATCAGGATACTTTTCTGAACGTATACTAGACCGATCTTCATCCATGAAATTTTCCGTGTCGAGATAATCAGCATCGACCAGACACGAATAAAGCATTCGAATCCAGAAGGACGCATCTCCTCTGATCAGTTCTTTGGGCGGATCGACATTTAAGATACGACTCGGGACTCTTTTCAGGAGCGAAGCAACTTCTTCAGATCCTCGCATCCTTTTTTCAAGTGAAGCATTTCCAACGTCTTCACTGTGATAATCAGTAAGACCTGCATGGTGTCCCATGATCAGATAAGACAATATCTTGGCATGTCCTTTGGAAAATTTCTGAATTGAGCACCATCCTCCTGCTGATGAATGGTTCACCCTGCCATGAGCGGTTTCTTCGGAGGCTTCATTGGCGTTCTCATGGAGGAGTTTGCTTTGAAATTGATCTGCATACTTACCCAAATCATGCCATAACCCAGCAACATAACCCCACTGCTTTGACTCAAATACATCAGCAAAATCACTTGCAAGGTCAGCGACATCCCTAAGGTGCACGTCAAGGTGCTGCCACTTTTCCTGCGGCTCCCCTTCTTTCGAATGGGCGTAGAAAACTTCATCCCGGCTCTTCATCCCTTATCCCTCATCCCTCAAAACGCTTCAATCTGCTCCGGTGTGGGCAATTGCCCCATCAGCTCTTTGGACAGCCTGCTCACGACCCGGTATTCGCCCACGCCGATGGGCTTTTCTAAATAATGACACATGGAAGGTTCTTTCGCCTCGATTAATGAAAAAGAGTTTCGCAGGGCTGGTGGGTTTCGCTGCGCTCCACCCACCCTACAAAACTTGCTCCACCCGAACTTGTGAGTCATCCTGATGTAAAATTCCCGCTGGAGATCGTCCTTGCAGCGATCAAGGATTATCAGATGGTGGGTACAGCCGATTTCTGCAGCCAATGGTTGCAGTTTTTCCTTCAAAGCATGGGTTTGAAAAACCATTTTACCCCTCGAGGTCACAAATCGTGGCCTCAAGTTCTCAAATTCTTATCCTGTAAGTTGGAACATAAAGTCTTCTGGGAATTGAAATACCCGGCCTATTCGTTCAAACGAACTTTCGCCATAACAATACAACGAGAAAAGAGGGAGTATTTATCGTGAGGGATAAAATCGTGCCTGCCCCAGAACCATATCAGACAAACCTGTATGAGTCAAATACCCGGGGCTTACAGCGAAAATTGTGTTATCAATGCTGCAGGGTAAATATATCTTACGAAGAATGGTGCTGAACATACTTGAACCGAAGATAGGACGACACGATATTCCTGATGGAATCGAATCCGATGCGGTCAAGGGATATTTCCAAAGGATTTAAGAATCGGACATCCTTTATTTCATCCGAGAGTTTCTGGGACTCAAAGGATTCAACGGCGCAGATAAAGGCGAGGTCAACGGTCCTCATGGTAATGTTGTCATAGATGTATGTGTTGGGGAATGACTTGAAATAGGAACACTTCTTCACCTCAAGGCTCAGCTCTTCTTTGACCTCCCTCTTCAGGGCATCCTCTGCGGTCTCATCGAAGTCAACGAATCCGCCGGGCAGATCCAGGGCGCCTTTTCCCGGATCATGGGCGCGGACGGTCATGAGGAGCCTGCCGGTATGGTCCTCGATAAGACCGGCCACTGCTGCGGCGGCATTGAAATAGAAATGGAAGCCGCATTGTTTACAAAACACTGAACGGTCGGCACGAACAGCTAAGCCTTTGACACCGCACCCGGGGCAAAACCGAAAGGCCTTCCAAGGGCCTGTATGTTTCTGTTCATCAACCATGTCTTCCTCATCTCATCATGCACTGTGCCCAGCCCTTATCTCTATGAAGACTTTAGGCTACCTCTCAGAGATGATTTTTTTAAGTTCGTCACCCATGGACTCACCGGGAAAGTGCACCATGAGCGGTAACCCTACTTCATCCGTACAATACCTGCCTTCTGGTAGTACTCATCCTTTTGGACCATTACCCTAAGACCCTTCAAGGTAAGGAACGGCTGATCCTTCTGGATGATATTCGCTATGAAGGCGGGGATATAGCCTGCCGGGTCGGCCTTGATGGTATAGACCACATGCGTCTTATTTTGTTCGATACGGGTCATATCGTACGTGCCGCTGATATCCGTCATACGGACATACTTGTCCTGCCTGGGAACAATATCCTCCTTAACGGCATTCAGGATGATCGTGTGCTTGCCCGAGGGTTTGTCAAAATCATCGTTGACCTCGGCCACAAAATCCCTATCCTTGACAGGTCCAAGTGTCTTTAAAACGAAGTAGATGACCCTATGGTTTTCAGGATCATGTTTGAGCAGCCTGATCTCCTTACAGAAACCGTACCATTGAGGGAATGAAGGGATATCCTTGAAGACCTCTCTGATCACTTCAATTGGCGCATCGATATCAGCAATGCCCTTGAACTCGTTTGCGGCCGATCCGGGAACAGGCCTCGTGAAGACCTTTATACCGTCACCTTCCTTGGCAAGCTTCCACGGCTCTTCAGCATGAAGACCCACGGTAAAAACACATGCAAACAACATGATTGCAATCCAAGCAAATCTCTTCATAAACGCCCCCTTTGATAAACCGAATGTCAAACCTTCCCAGGTGTTGTACACATATTCCCATATTATCTTACCAGATTATCATGCATAAATACAAGGTTGAGAGGAATACTGGATTCTGACCCCTGACTCCTGTATTCTATATATTATGTGCGGACGCTTCACCCGGATCACAGACCCCGAAAAGATCACCACCATCCTTTCTGATTTGGAGATAGATGTTGAGCCATCATTCAAGGAACTTTTTCACAAGCGCCGGTGCATCATCTTCGCTGACGGCTTCTATGAAATGATTCGGTTTAATGTATCAGGCCGGGTTGAAAACAGTACTTAAGGGAGGTTAAAGATGTTTGAAAAGATACTCTTTCCCACGGATTTTTCGGATGTTGCAGCAAAAGCCCTGCAGTATGTAAAGCGTCTGAAGGAGGCCGGCAGCAGAGAAGTAATCGTACTGCATGTCATAGACCAATCAAACCTTGAGCTCTTGAGCTCTTACAGCACAATCCAGGACTTTGTCGGCATAGAGAGGGAGATTGAAAAGCGCTCGTCCGAAGAGATCGCGTTAATCGTCAATGAGCTGAAACAGCATGGTTTTTCGGTGAAGGAGCGACTCGAAAAGGGTGTGCCCCTGCGGGTGGTGCTCAAGGTAGCGGAAGAGGAAAATCCTTCAGTGATCGTGATCGGGTCTCATGGGAAAGGCAACCTGGAGGAGATGCTGCTCGGCTCGGTTTCAGAAAAGGTGGTGAGAAAGGCAAAACATCCGGTACTGGTAATCAAGC
>JBEKLI010000232.1:0-4397 GCA_050010275.1 Desulfomonilia bacterium
CACCGGCGCATGCACCCTGGAGGAGGCCTCTGCCGATGATATAACTTTCCTGGCCAACCCCAGGTATAAGGGCCTGGTGAAGGATACCAAGGCCGGTGCCGTCATAGTTCAGGAAATCCTCGATCTGCCCATTCCCCAGATCAGAGCCGAGAATGCTTATCTCTATTTCGCCCGGGTCTTGCACCTCATCTACCCGGAAAAACCTGTACGCCCCGGTATATCTAAGATGGCCTATGTCCACCCTGAAGCACAAGTACATCCGGGTGCCTGCATCGAGGCGCACGTATATGTGGGTGCCAAGGCTCGCATCTTCGAGAACAGCGTGATCTATCCGGGCTGCTTCATCGGGGAGGAGGCCTCGATAGGCGAGCACACAATTCTGTACCCTAATGTCGTCGTCTATGACGGGTGCACCATCGGCAGGCACTGTAACATACATGCAGGTGTCGTCATCGGCTCCGACGGGTTCGGCTTTGCATGGGACGGTAAGCGCCACGTTAAAGTGCCCCAGAAGGGGATCGTTATTATCGGCGACCACGTGGAGATAGGCAGCAACTGTACTATCGACCGTGCAGCACTCACCAGCACCAGGATCGGGTCGGATGTGAAGATGGACAACCTTGTGCAGATCGGCCATAACGTGGTGGTAGGCGACCATACCATCATCGTCGCCCAGACCGGCATATCAGGCAGCGCCCGCATAGGCGCAGGTGTAATTCTGGCCGGTCAGTGCGGCGTGGCGGGCCACATCACCATCGGTGACGGTGTGACTGCAGCGGGCCGTACCGGCATTTCCACAGACATACCTGCCGGCAAGGTGATCTCGGGCTTCCCTGCCATGGACCATAGACACTGGCTCCGGGTCCAAAAGGTCTACAAGGATCTGCCTGAGCTCTTAAAGCGTGTGCGCGAGTTGGAAAGAAAGGTAAATGAACTTGCCAAAGATTGACCCGACTGCTCGTATATCTCCAAAAGCTATTCTGGCCGAGAATGTGACCATCGGCCCTTACACCGTTGTGGGAGACAACGTAGAGTTTGGTGAGGGGACTGTTGTCGGCCCCCACTGCATGATCGAAGGCCCCACCGTTATCGGCAAAGGGTGCATATTCACGGGTTATGCCAGCATCGGCACCCCACCCCAGGACCATTCGTACAAGGGTGAGGAAACCCGCCTTGAGATCGGGGATGGCAACACGTTCCGCGAATTTGTGACGGTGAACAGGGGCACAACCAAAGACCGCGGCGTAACCAGCATAGGCAGCCATAACCTTTTCATGGCCTACTGCCATGTGGCCCACGATTGTGTAGTCGGCAGCCATGTGGTCATGGGGAATCTGGCCACGCTCGCAGGTCATGTGGAGATCCAGGACAATGCCATCTTCGGCGGCATGTCGGCAATCCATCAGTTCACCCGTGTGGGTGCCTATGCCTTCGTGGGCGGGGGATCCAGGGTGAGCCTGGACATCGTGCCCTATGCCAAGGCCTCGGGAGATAGGGCGACTCTCTACGGAGTGAACACCATCGGACTCAAGAGAAACGGTTTTACCAAAGAGCACATCGCACGGATTGATAAGGCCTTCCGGATCCTGTTTAAACAGGGCCTGCTCTTGAAAGAAGCCTTACGTGCGCTGGAACAGGAATATCCTGACACCCTTGAGATCATCCGGCTGGTAACCTTCCTTAGATCGACCCGCAGGGGGATCGCCCGGTGAAGGCGAACAGGCTCAAGGTCGCAGTGATCGGGGTGGGCTACCTGGGGAGATTCCATGCCCAGAAATTCGCTTCCATGGAAAATGTTGAGCTTGTTGGTGTGGTGGACATCAACACATCCAGGGCGGAAGAGGTGGCCCGTGAGGTGGGCACAATCCCTTCCACCACTATAGATACCCTAGGCTCCCTCGATGCCGTCAGTATTGCAGTGCCCACGTCATCCCATGCAGAGGTGGCCATACCCCTGCTGGAACAAGGGATCGCAGTATTGCTGGAGAAACCGATTGCAGGGAGTCTTGACGATGCAGCTTCCATCATCGATGCCTCCCACACAGGTGGAGCCATCCTCCAGATCGGCCACCTGGAACGGTTCAACCCGGCATTACTTGAGCTGAGAGGAAGCATCACACAGCCCATGTTCATAGAGGCGCATCGCATCAGTCCGTTCAGGGCCCGAGGAACGGATGTCGATGTGGTCCTGGATATCATGATACACGACCTGGATATCATATTGTCCCTGGTGGATTCCGAGGTGGCCTCCCTGGAAGCCGTCGGCGTGCCCGTGTTGACGGATTCGGTAGACATCGCAAACGCCAGGTTGCGCTTCAAATCAGGCTGCATCGCCAACATAACGGCCAGTAGGGTAAGCGCGGATGTGATGCGCAAGATTAGGATCTTCCAGCCTGACTCCTACATCTCACTGGATTTTGCCAAGGCCAAGGTGGATGTCTATACCTTAAGTGAGACCAGGCAGATCCAGCACAAGCACCTTGCCATATCCGAATCGGACGCATTGGCCTCTGAGATCCGCTCCTTTGTCGATGCAGTACTTCATGGCGGTCCTGTCATGGTGGACGGGACTGCAGGGCTCAGGGCTCTTAAAATGGCCTATGCCGTGAAAGATGCCCTGATCGTACCTAAAAAATGACAGCACAGAGAATCCTCATGGTAGCGGGCGAGGCAAGTGCGGACCGGCATGCTGCTTGCGTGATACGGGCCGTCAAGCAACTCATGCCCGACTCTGAGATCTTCGGCATGGGCGGCCCGGAGATGGCCGGGGCCGGTATGAAATGCATCTTTAGTATGGATGAGCTTTCCGTCATGGGTTTCACCGATGTCATCCCGAAGATCCGAAGGATCCTTAAGATCTATACCGGGATCAAACGACTCATGGAGGAGAAGAGACCCGAGCTCTTCATACCGGTGGACCTGCCGGATTTCAACATGCGCTTGGCCAGGCATGCCAAAATCAGAGGGTTAAGGGTGCTTTACTACATAGCACCCCAGGCATGGGCATGGAGGAGCTCCCGGTCCAGGACGATCGCCAGGTTCACCGACGGCTTGGCCGTGATATTCCCCTTTGAGGAGCGTTTCTTCACCTCCTATGGAGTGAACACACGGTATGTGGGCCACCCCTTACTGGAAGAACTGGATCTTTCATGGAAGTCATCATGGCCGCCAAGACGCATAGGGATCATGCCCGGCAGCAGGTATCATGAAATCACAAGGATCCTTCCCGTCATGATGGCTGCCAAGCGCCGCATCGAGGAAAGACATCCGGAGCTCTCCTGGCACCTGAGCGTAGCACCGGGGCTTGATTCAAACGACATCAATGCCCTGGTAGATAAGAATGTTCAGCTCGAAAGCGGCTTAGCCGAAGTGGACCTCGCCATGGTGAAATCCGGTACCTCTTCTTTGGAGATGGCACTTCACGGCGTGCCCGAGGTCATCTGCTACAAGACATCGCCCTTGAACTACCTCCTTGCCCGGACCTTCGTAAAGATCGCAAACATCGGAATGCCCAATATCATCGCAGGCAAGAAAATCGTCCCCGAGCTTATCCAGAAACACCTTACGCCGGAAGACCTCGCCCGAACGATCCTCTTATACCTGGAAGAGAAGTCTTTATTTGAAGCGACACAGAGATCCTTTGGAGAATTGCGGGAGTCGTTGGGGACCATGAAGGCGTCCCGGGGAGTAGCCATGTGGTCACAGGAACTTATGGAGGGGGCATGAAAGGTCTTACTACATACCGGCGGTTGCTGGCTTATATCATTCCCTATAAATACAAACTGCTGGTCTCGCTGATCCTGTCACTGATCATAGCCGGCTGCATGCCGGCCATTGCCCTACTCGTCAAGAACGTCATGGATGACATTTTTATTGCCAGAAAACTTGTCATGCTCTATTTCATCACACTGGCCGTCGTGGCCATCTACCTCATCAAGACGGTCTGCGACTACTTCAGCTTCTACTTCATGAACGACATCGGCCAGCGTACCATCATGACCCTCAGGGACGATCTCTATGCACACATCCAGACCCTTTCCATGCCCTACTTCATCCGCACCCCCACCGGGATACTCATCTCGAGGATCACGAATGACGTCAACCTGGTCCAGCTCTCGGTCACTGAGTCGGTCACCGAATTCATCCGCCAGTCCCTCACGCTGCTCGGACTCATGGTGGCGGTATTCTGGCGCGACTGGCGCCTTGCAATTCTTGCGATGATCGTATTCCCTCTTGTCATCTATCCTATCAACAAATTCGGCCAGAGGCTCAAGCGTTATTCCATCAAGAGCATGAAGGTAATGGGCAATGTCATGAGTATCCTTGATGAGGCCATCAGCGGCATCAGGATCGTGAAGGCCTTCAATATGGAGGACTACGAGACAAGGAGATTTTCT
>JBEKLI010000233.1:0-4362 GCA_050010275.1 Desulfomonilia bacterium
ATGCCTTCATGGAAAGGAACCCTGTGGAAGCTGGCCAGACAGTATGAAGCATGGGTGGCCGAAACCATGGAAGAAGAGATACGGCATATCTCCAAGACAGAAAACAGACACTTCTCCGGCACCCTGAACAAGGCGCATAACAGCCTCACCCGCTACCTTGAAACCTTCAGGATGATGCTCAATGACAATATTGACAAGGTGCTGGGAATAAGGCTTGCGGAGACGGACTGGAAGATCGAGGTGACGGAGCCTGATAATCCCGACATCGGGGTTCTCTACGCCTTTGATTTCAAATTCGATCTTCTCTGGTTCCTCATCCCCATGTTTATTTTCAGGAGGCTTTTTGAACAACATTTCATTAAAGAGATCCCATGGGCGACCGAGGTGAACATCTCCCGGCTTATTACCCAGTGGGAGACCCGGATCAACAAGGCCATCGATGCGATGTGCAAACAGACGGAAGGCTATATCAGGGATGAGCTCTCCACCATCGATGCCCTGTTGTCAAAAAGCCAGGGAAAGACCCATGAACTTCATGATCTTATTTCAGAACTCCAGGGGTATGTGATCGATGCTTGAACACCCGCATCTTTCTGAAATGAATGATGAGTTATTCGCGTTTGTATGTCTTACTTGGGGATGGAGTCCCCCCTTGCAACCGCCCTCAAGGGCTGATGGCTCCTGACGCATTGCCGATGCATGTAAGGAGCTTTCTGAAAAACCCTTAAGACAGAAGCCTTACCGGGCATAGGCGAAAAACATCAAGACGGAGGATTTCATGGAATTACCCTTCACTATCGCAGCCTTGTGGGTCGGCCTTGCAGTATTGGCAACGATTATCGCCTACTACCTGAGAATCTCCATGGCCCTGGTGGAGATCTGCGTGGGCATGGCAGCTGGAGCGGCCTGCGAGTATTTCCTGGGGCACAGGATCATCGGCGCTGACACGGAATGGCTCCGTTTCCTCGCATCCACCGGGGCCGTGCTCCTGACCTTTCTTGCCGGTGCCGAGCTGGAGCCTGCGGTCATCCGCACAAAATGGAAAGAGGTGACCGTGGTCGGACTCATCGGATTTACCGCGCCTTTCCTGGGGTGCGCCGCACTCGCACGCTATGCCCTCGGATGGACAGTTCCAGCAAGCCTGCTGGCAGGGGTGGCGCTCTCAACCACGTCCATGGCCGTGGTCTATGCAGTCATGCTTGAGACAGGCTTCAACCGGACCGAATTCGGCAAGGGCATTCTGGGGGCATGCTTCGTGAACGACCTCGGGACCGTCATAGCCCTGGGGCTCATCTTCGCTCCCTTCTCCTATAAGACCCTCATCTTTATCGGGGGAACCGCTGCCGCGATGGCAGTGCTTCCGTTTATATCCAAGCGCATCACCCGGAAATACGGACACCGGACAGCCGCCATCAGGGCCAAGTGGATACTGTTCGTTCTGTTCGGTCTCGGGGCGCTGGCGATCTGGTCGGGCAGCGAAGCTGTCCTTCCGGCTTATATTGCAGGGATAGTGCTGGCGGAATTCGCCGCCAGGGATGACCTATGGGTTCGGAGAATGCGCACCCTGTGTATCGGGTTCTTGACGCCGTTCTATTTCCTTCGTGCAGGATCGCTTGTTTCCCTGCCCGCCATCGCTATGGCGCCCATGATATTTCTTGTACTCCTGGCCGGGAAAGTGGCAAGCAAGATCTTCGGACTCTACCCGGTGATAGGATTGTTCCGCAAAAATATCGATGAACGCTGGTACTATACCCTGATGATGTCCACCGGGCTCACCTTCGGGACCATATCGGCACTTTATGGATTCTCACATGGAATCGTTACCCGTGCGCAGTATTCTTTTCTCGTTGCCGGTGTCATCGCAAGCGCAGTCATCCCCACCATGATCGCCAACCTGGCATTCATCCCGTATTCACTACTTCCGGGCACTTCCGAGCCCACGGCAGAAGAGGTGGAAGAGGGCCCGGGGAACGAGTAAGGGCTGATCCATTTATAAAACAACGGAAGGCGGGGTTTGACCCACCTTCCGTTCGGAATGTTTGTACACCGTATGAATCAGGCTCAGGCTGTTTTGTGGTGTTCGCGCCGTTTGAAACCAAGGGCAAGTACAAAGCCGATGATGAGCAGCACTGCAGCGATGTAGAGTGATTGGGCCTTGAACTTGGCAAATGCCAGGGGGCCGACGATGCCGGCGCAGGCCCACGCGGTCAGCATGAAGCCATAGACCTTGCCGATGTAGCCCGGGCCGAAGTTGTCGGCCGCAAAGGCGGGCATGGTGGCAAAGCCGCCGCCGTAGCAGGCAAGCAGGTAGCATGCTGCAACCAGGAACAGCCAGTAGCTGCTGATGATGCCCATGGCCACCAGGATGTAGATGACTGCCTGGGAGGCGAACATGAACCCGAATACACCCCTTCTGCCCACCGCCTTGATGTCGGATACGCGGGCCCAGAAGAGCCTGCCAAGGCCGTTGAAGATGGCCGAGATCGAGACCACGGTGCCGCCGGCCACTGCCAGAACCTTAGTGAGGGCCTCGGCGTTACCAAGGATATTGGCGTCGGCAACCAAAGGTTTATAATATTCCTGCGCCAGGGGTGAGAGCTGTGAGATGAGTCCAAGGCCTGCAGAGACGTTCAGGAACAGCATGCCCCAGAGCATCCACCACTGAGGGGTCTTGACCGCCTCACCAAAAGTGAATGAGTCAGCTGCAGAGACAGCACTGGCGGAAGGGGTGAAACCTGCAGGCAGCCAGCCTGTGGGTGGATTCTTGAAGAGCTGGGCAGCGCCTACGACCAGCACCAGGAAGATCACGCCCCAGATGTAGAACGTCTGTGCGACACCGGATGGGGTTATGCCGCCTTTAAATGCATTGATCATGGCCGGGGCTATCTTGCCCATGAAGAATGCGCCAAAGCCGAAACCCATGACAGCCAGGCCTGTAACCAGACCGCGTTTGTCAGGGAACCAGCGGATCAGTGTTGCGATGGGGGTGACATAGCAGAAGCCGTTCCCCAGGCCGCCGATGATACCATATGCGAGATACAGGAGCGGCAGGCTGGAAATTTGATCGGCCATGCCTGAGAGGAGGGTTGCCGCACCGAAGAGTATGCCGCCGACAGTGGCAACAAAGCGCGGGCCCTTCTTGTCAACCAGAGTACCACCGAAGGCTGCAGCGCATCCGACTGTGAACATAAAGATCATGAAGGTCAGCTGGGTCTGGGTCTCACCCCACCCATAAGCCCCGATCAAGGGCTTCTTGAAGACCGACCAGGCATAGACCGTACCGAGACAAAGCTGCATGACGATAGCAGCCATGGCAATTCCCCACCGCTTGCTTTCCAAGTTCTCATTGCCCATTGTGAACCCTCCTCTAAATATGCATCGGATATTCTTTGCTGCACTAAATTCGGAAAGGTCATACACTTTCCGATTATTTTCATCAATACCTTATATTGCTCAAAGTTGGCAACCCTTCGATGGTGATAGTATGATAAATTGTTCACTATCGGGCTTGATTGAGACACAAACTTGCTCAATAAAAGCCCCTCCATCATAACCACGGGGAGGGGCTTTCTTATATCGTCTCGGCCTATAAATCCTATGCTGCTTTGTGCAGCTTCACCGCGCACACCTTGTACTCCGCAGTCTGGGTCACGGGGTCGAAGGCCGTATTGGTGAGCCAGTTGGCACAGCCCTCCCCTGAAATGGAACGTAAGGCTAGAGTGCAGCGGGGTTAATCCACCTTCAACAACACCTCCTTGAAGGATTCCGACTGCTTTTCCTGCACCGTTTATCCTCGCTTCCCCTGGATGTTCTTCCCCCGAAAATCTTTCGCGTTTACCGTTAGGTTGATGATCTCTCCTTCCTCGCTATCTATTTGCTATAATAGCCAAATGGGACCTCACCAGCCCGGTTGGACCGCAGAAAACAGCGGCTCACCGCTTTACGTAAAGCTGTGCTATGGACGGGTTTGGAGTCTTGTACTCCGTCAGTTTCGAGATGCCTGGCGGAAGGTCACCGGGAGGTCCCCTGACCGGAGCGATTACTTGCCCGGCAAGACCAAAACGACAGAGTACTGAGGGTATTCCAGGATTGTTTGTAACGAAGTTCGGATGGAGGGCGATCAGTTCAGCATACGGACTTCGCAACGCCAATAACCTATCGGCCTGGAAGCCCTACTTCACAAGTGAAGGTGCATGGAACGGATCCTGACTGAAAAGGAACAAAACCACGCGGTGAACACCCGCCGCCAGAGGACCTTACTCTACCGCCTGATAAGATCAGATCCTCCCGAATCAAACGCATTCCAGCCTGGACAAGCTGTATCCCTTGACCTGGCTTACTGCGCTTTGCCGACCACTGAGG
>JBEKLI010000234.1:0-4359 GCA_050010275.1 Desulfomonilia bacterium
ATCGATGTTCTCCATGACGAAAGAAGCGATAGGAGGGCTGATGGCATCTCTGACATCAATGACGAGGATATCGGCTGCACGGAGACTTAAAGGCCCTGAAAAAAGCAAAACGATCAGGGCAGCACAATTGATCAGCGCGGTAGAGCTAACCCAAGTACTTCCATTACCTTCTTGATATCTTCCCATACATCCCTCTTTTTTGATGGGTTCTGCAACAGATAACTCGGGTGATAGGTCGGCATGACAGGGATCCCACGATACTCCTTGAATATACCCCTAAGCCTGCTGATCGGTGTAGTCTCATCCAGGAGGCTATGGGCTGCGATCCTGCCCAAGGCCACAATGATCTTGGGGTTAACGGCCTGGATCTGTGTATGAAGAAATCCAATACACCTGCCCACCTCATCCGGCAGCGGGTCTCGGTTGTCAGGCGGCCTGCACTTGAGGATATTGGCAATGTAGACATCCTGTCTCTTGAGGCCCATACCCTTTTCTATGATATCCGTCAGGAGGTTGCCTGCAGGGCCCACAAAGGGCCTGCCTGTCTTATCCTCCACTGCCCCCGGCGCCTCTCCTATAAACATGACCAGTGCATCCGGATTACCCTCACCGAATACAACATTTTTCCTGGTACGGCTTAATCCACATGAGGTACATTCACCGATCACCTTTACGATACGCTCCAGCTCATGCTCAGCACCAAGATATGCCTGCGGGTCCGAAGGCCTCGAAACCCCAAACTCCGGCAGTATGAGAAAAGGACCTGCCCACTGGGCCTCAACACGCAGGAGTTCTATGATCTGTTCCCTCACAGCCTTTCTTTCACGAGGTCAAGGATCTTGTGGGCGAGCACCTCTTTTGCCATGTGCTCAAAATCGTAGATCACGCCTTCCGGGGAGAGTATTACTCCGCTGTTGGTGTCGGAAGCAAAACCGGTGTTCGACTCACCGACCCGGTTTGCCACGATCATGTCGAGCCCTTTCCTGACCATCTTGTCTTGGGCATAGCTCTTGAGATTTTCCGTCTCAGCGGCGAAGCCGACAAATATTTTTGACTCCTTCATCGTGCGAATCGTTGCAAGGATGTCGGGTGTTGATGCAAGCTCTATATGGGCCGTCTTCTCGCCCTTCTTGATTTTGCTTTTTGAGTAGGTGTGGGGGGTGTAGTCCGCCACTGCGGCAGCCATGATGAGAATGTCAGCATCTAAGAGATTCTCCTTTACGGATGCGAGCATCTGCTGGGCGGAACGGACATCTATCACGGTGGCCCATGGCGCATACTCAACAGGGACAGGTCCGCTGATCACCTTCACCCTGGCCCCCCTGATGCAGCATGCCTCAACAATGGCGGCCCCCATTTTGCCTGTGGATCTGTTGGTGATAAAACGTACAGGGTCGATATCCTCGCATGTAGGGCCCGAGGTGATGAGGATGTTGATGCCTGCAAGGTCGCGCTGGGCAAGTAACATCTTCACCTCCGCGATGATCCGCTCGGGCTCCGGCAACCTTCCCGCCCCTTCCCATCCACATGCAAGCTCGCCTGTCGCCGGCTCAAGCACATGGATGCCCCTGACCTTAATGGCTTCCAGGTTGTCCTGGGTTGCCCTGTTGGCAAGCATATTCACGTTCATGGACGGACAGACAAGGACAGGGGCCTTGGTAGCAAGCACCGTACAGGTCAATAGGTCGTCCGCAATGCCATGGGCCAACTTTGCAATGAAATTCGCCGTGGCCGGTGCGATGAGGAAGAGATCCGCCTTGTCTGCAAGCGCAATGTGGTCGATTTCATAAGCCCCTGATTGTGTTGCGGGAAACATCTCGGTATGCACGGGTCTGTTGGTCAGTGTCTGGAGGACAAGGGGCGTCACAAAATGCTGCGCAGCCTGGCTCATCACCGCATGTACGTCAAGGCCGAACTGCTTGAGGCCACGTACAATAAGCGGTGCCTTATAGGCCGCTATCCCGCCTGTTATGCCGAATACAACCGTCTTGCCCTCTAGATCTTCTCTTGGGGTACCATCCATATCTCCACCCTTGTCGAAAGGGGATTCTCTGCAATCAGGATCTCAGCAAACTTGTCCTGTTTCTTAAAGAATAGCTTAATGTTGCCAAGAAACTTGTACTGGCTCAAGGAAACCCAGCCTTCAGAGTTCATGGAGGTGATGAAAAACTGCGAAAGAGACTCGGGCTCTATCCGGCCCGATACAACCAGCCTTCCGAACCCGTTTGTGATACTACACTCCTTGGGCACCCTTTCGAGCTCGCCGGGGATGAGTATGTCGGCAAAATCAAGATACCTCGGCGACGGCCGTGTCTCTTGACTTGAAGACTCATTCGAAGTGACGCTCTTTAACTGGGCGCAACCGGCCAGCATAAGCACCAAAACAAGACTCATCAATACAGCTCTTCTCATCATTATCCTCCCTAAAGGAATGGATTATACCTGCGTTCGGCTCCGAGGGTAGTTGCAGGTCCATGTCCGGGCAGCACCTTCATATCGTCCCCTAAGGGCAACAGCTTGGTCTTGATGGATGCGATCAACATATGATAGTCACCGCCGGGAAGGTCCGTTCTCCCGATAGAACCCGCAAAAAGGGTATCTCCCGCAAAACAAAGTTTCTTATCGGATGTGACGAGCGAAATGCCGCCCGGCGAATGTCCCGGGGTATCCAAGACAGACAGGGAAATACCGTCGCCCAGAGAGATTACCTCACCTTCGCTCAAGAATCGGTCCGGGTCAGGAGGCTGCTCAATACGGATCCCGAAGAGCCTGCCCATACGCGATGCAGCCTGCAGCAAGGGCAATTCCGCCTCATGCATCATGATCTGTGCACCCGTTACATCCTTGATCTGCCTGATAGCCCCGATGTGGTCCACATGTGCATGGGTATTCACAACAGCCATGACCGTAAGGCCCATGGAGTCTATCTGGCGCAGGATCTTGTCCGCTTCTCCCCCCGGGTCTATCACAATGGCCTGATGCGTCTGTTCATCCCCGAGGATGAAGCAGTTCGTCATGAACTCCGTAACCACAACCGTATTGAGCAGCATCGATCTCTCCCATCGCTCCTGGACCTTAATTTATCTCAATAATAGCATGTTAACGTCAGAACACACATACTAAATAGTATACCGGCCAGTTTAGGTCAACTGCCATCACCCCTTTCTTCATGAAACCTAAATCCCAATAATTCTTTCCCGGAGATAAAGTTTTCCATGCATAAATCCGATTACATCTACTGGTATGGCACACATTCTCATAGTAGAAGACGACATCAACCTGGGACAGGTCATCTTCCAGGAATTGAAGAGGCACAATCACGAGGTGGAGCTCGTAGAGAATGCCGAAGCAGCGCTTGTACGTTTGGGGAAATATATCTATGATCTTATGCTCACCGACCTGAAGCTTCCGGGCATTGACGGCATCGAGCTCCTGAAGCGGGTCAAGGCGACCAACCCCACCACTATTGTGCTTGTCATGACCGGATATGCCTCTGTGGACACAGCCGTTGTTGCCATGAAAAACGGAGCCCAGGATTTCATTCAGAAACCCTTCGGTTTGCATGAGCTGGTACAGAAAATCGATGATGCCCTGGCTATCAAACGGATGAAAAATGAGATTGATTACCTGCGGCATGCCCAGGAAGACATTATCTACCGTACTGCCGACATTGTGGGAGTAAGCCAGGCGCTCAAAAAGGTACTCAAGCTTGTAGAGAAAGTGGCCAAGGCCGATTCCACCATGCTCGTCACCGGCGAAACAGGCGTAGGCAAGGGGCTTATTGCAGGAGCCATTCACCATAACTCAAGCCGGTGCGGGAACAACTTCGTACAGGTCAACTGCGCGGCACTGCCTCAAAACATACTTGAAAGCGAGCTGTTCGGACATGAGAAGGGTGCCTTTACAGGGGCCGTGCGGATGCGTATCGGCAGGGTGGAGCAGGCGAACATGGGGACCATCTTCCTCGACGAGATCGGAGATATGGATCTGGGCCTGCAGTCAAAGATATTAAGGGTGCTGGAAGAGAGGGAATTTGAGAGGGTCGGGGGAGAGCGTACCATCAAAGTGGACGTGCGCGTGATAGCTGCAACCAACCAGGACCTGCATACCCTCGTGGAACAGGGTAAATTTCGCGAGGATCTTTATTATCGGATCAATGTAGTCAATATCCACATCCCGCCCATTCGTCAACGCAAGGAGGATATCGAGCCTCTGGTGACCTACTTCATCAAAAAGTACTGCAGAGAGTTCAACAAAACCGAGATGGATATAGAACCTCAAGCCCTTGCCGCCATCACAGAATACGAATGGCCCGGCAACGTCCGTGAGATCAGGAACTGTATCGAAAGGGCAGTGCTG
>JBEKLI010000235.1:0-4358 GCA_050010275.1 Desulfomonilia bacterium
TTCACTTGGACTCAAGCAGACCATGCCCAATCCATGGAGACAGATCCAGGAGTTTTATCCTGAAGGCACCGTCATAGATGCAACAGTGAAGAATGTCACTGACTTCGGGTTGTTTGTGAGCATAGATGATACCATTGACGTTGACGGCCTCATCCATGTATCCGACCTTACCTGGGACCCCAAGGTGAAGAACCCCCGTGAGCTGTATAAAAAGGGCGACGTGATCAAGGCCAAGGTCCTGGCCATCGACCCTGAGAACGAAAAATTCTCTTTAGGCATTAAACAACTCCAGCCCGATCCATGGCATCAGATCGCTCTCGAACATCCGGTGGGCAGCATCATTAAGGGAAAGATCACTTCGCTGACCGATTTCGGCGCATTTGTCGAGATCAAGCCGGGCATAGAGGGCATGATCCATATCTCCGAGGTCAGTAGCGACAAGATCGATTCATTGGCAGAGGTACTCGAAATAGGCCAAGAGGTGGATGCAGTAGTCTTGAGGATCAGTCCGGAGAACAAGAAGATCGGACTTTCCATCAAGGCCATTGGTGAGGCGCACCACCGAAAGGCTGCACCTGTTCAGGAAAGCAAGCCCTCCGATAATAAGGTGGGCACCAACCTTGGCGATCTGCTCAAAGGTCTGCGTGAGACCAAGCAGAAGAGCTAGGCAACATTAAAGATCGATACAGGGGGATACCTCAGCTCAGACCAAGGGGTATCCCTTAATAGTATTGAGCACCGACACAGTGTCCCAAGTATATGGACAACGGAAAAGTTCTTCTATATACTCTGCAGCAGGTATTGTTTCACCGCATTAGGTGCTTTAAACCCGGAGTTCGAAACCGCTAACGCCATGAAACGAAGAACCAAGTGGATACTCTTAATCGTGATTGCCGTTGTTGCAATTGCCTGGGGAGGTAGTGCCGTCAAGACATCCATGAAACCTGCCATTGGTATTATCGAGGTGGATGGCGTGATCACCGATTCGCTGTCCTACCTGGATACCATCAAGCAGTTCACGGATGACGATAAGATCAAGGCGGTTGTGGTTCGTCTTGACAGCCCGGGCGGTAAGGTAGGTCCATCCCAGGAGGTCTACAGCGCATTGCTGAAGCTCAAGAAGAAAAAGCCCGTTGTAGCGTCTTTCGGTGCGCTGGGCGCATCGGGTGCATACTACATTGCCTGCGCAGCGGACACCATCTATGCCCTGCCGGGCACCATGACCGGCAGCATCGGAGTAATCATGGAGTTCTTCGATGCGAGTGAGGGACTGAAAAGGCTTGGTATTACTCCAAACAGCATTACCGCCGGCACGCTGAAGGATGCCGGGTCCCCCTTCAAGCCCATGTCCGAGCAGGAGAAGGCCTATTTCAAAGCCCTTGTGGACGATGTTCATTTGCAGTTCATCGAGGCGGTATCGTCGGGCAGGAAACTGAAGGTCGAGACGGTACGCCAATTTGCCGACGGCAGGGTGTTCACCGGCAGACAGGCACGTGCCATAGGGCTTGTTGACAAAATCGGCGGTATCGACGATGCCGTGGATGAGGCAAAGAAAAGGGGTCACATAGTAGGTGAGCCCCGCATTGTCCGGCCTGAAACACATGAAGGAATCTGGGAACTACTCAAAAAGGTCCTTCCGTGGAATGTTACACCGTTGCCTTTGAGAGGAGATCTTACTCAGGGCTTAGGCATGGGGCGGCCTGTTCGCCTTGATTACAGCATCCAGTAAGGAGAGGATCACCATATGGAAAAGATACTCGCAGAAGCCCTGACGTTTGACGATGTACTGCTGCTTCCTGCAAAATCGGAGGTACTGCCCGCAATGACGGACTTAAGCACATACCTTACGCGGGGGATCAAACTGAATATTCCACTCCTGAGCGCTGCGATGGACACAGTGACAGAGGCATCCACCGCAATTGCCATGGCAAGAGAGGGCGGGATCGGCATCATCCACAAAAACATGTCGCCTGAGGCGCAAGCAGTAGAGGTTGATAAGGTCAAGAAGTCCGAGAGCGGGATGATCGTGGACCCCATCACCATGCGGGCCGACCAGTCAATCGGTGAGGCACTCAAGCTCATGATGCACTACCGGATATCCGGCGTCCCCATCACGGTCGACGGCAAGCTCATCGGTATCCTCACCAATCGTGATCTCAGGTTCGAGACCGATATGAACAAGCCCATCGGTGAAGCCATGACAAAAGAGAATCTGGTAACGGTCAAGGGCAGTATCTCCCTTGAGGATGCCAAAAAACTGCTCCACAAGTATAAGATCGAGAAGCTGCCTGTTGTTGATGAGGGCTACAACTTAAAAGGCCTCATCACCATCAAGGATATTGAGAAGGCGCAAAAATATCCCCATTCGGCCAAAGATTCCCGCGGCAGGCTCCTGGTGGGGGCTGCGGTCGGTATTATGCCCAATGACGAACACAGGGTGCATACACTCATGAAGGCCGGGGTGGATGTGCTCGTGGTGGATACCGCCCATGGCCACAGCAAAGGCGTCATGGAGTCGGTAAAGGCCATCAAGGACCTCTATCCGAATGCCCAGGTAATATCGGGTAATGTGGCCACGAAAGAGGCCACCGCCGACCTTATCAAGGCAGGGGCGGACGGCATCAAGGTTGGGATCGGACCGGGCTCAATCTGCACGACCAGGGTGGTGGCGGGCGTGGGTGTGCCTCAGATCACAGCCATCATGAATTGCGCCCAGGAGGCGAAAAAGCATGGTGTGCCCATTATAGCCGATGGCGGCGTAAAATTCTCCGGCGACCTCACCAAGGCCATTACGGCAGGCGCATCCAGCATCATGCTCGGGTCGTTGTTTGCAGGCACCGAAGAGGCGCCGGGTGAGCGGATTATCTACCAGGGCCGAACATACAAGGCCTATCGAGGCATGGGGTCTGTAGAGGCCATGAAAGAAGGCTCCAAAGATCGTTATTTCCAGGCAGAGGTGGCTGACTCTGAGAAGCTCGTACCCGAGGGCATCGTGGGCCGCGTTCCCTACCGTGGACCCATCTCGGAGAACGTATACCAGCTCTTGGGAGGGTTGCGTGCCGGTATGGGATATGCCGGATGCTCAAATATCGAGGAGCTTCAGACCAAGGCAAAGATGATCAAGATCACCTCGGCAGGTCTCAAGGAATCACATGTCCACGACGTGATCATCGTGAAAGAGGCCCCGAATTACAAGCTGGAGTACTGAGACTTAAGATGGGTTTCGTCCATCTCCATTGCCACACCCAATACAGTCTTTTGGACGGGGCCATCCGTATCGATGACCTTATCAACGCCACCAAGGCGTTCGGCCAGGATGCAGTTGCCATTACCGACCACGGTGTCATGTACGGGGCTTTGGAGTTTTACGACAAGGCCATTAGAGCGGGCATAAAACCCATTATCGGCTGCGAGATCTACGTCAGCCCGGGAGACATGGAGCGCAGGGATGTTATCCCCGGGCTGCCAAAACATTATCACCTCATCCTCCTTGCCAAGGATAATGAGGGCTACCGCAACCTCATGAAGCTCACCTCGTTAGCCCATACCAAGGGCTTCTACTACAAGCCCAGGGTTGACAGGAAGGTGCTTGCGGAGCTGAGTAAGGGCCTTATCGGTCTCTCAGCATGTCTCCAGGGAGAGGTCCCCTACTGGCTGCTCCGGGACGATGAGGCAAGGGCACACGAGGCCCTTGATTTTTATCGTAAGACCTTTGAAGGGCGTTTCTATCTTGAGATCCAGCACAATGCCCTGCCCGACCAGGATAAGGTGAATCCGCTTATTGTGGACTTGGGAAAACGTACCGGAACCCCTGTGTCGGCCACCAATGATTGCCACTACCTGAAGTCCGGGGATGCCAAGGCCCACGAGGTTCTCCTGTGCATACAGACCCAGAATACCATCCATGACAAGGGACGGATGACCTTTGAAAGCGACCAGCTCTATCTCAAAAGCCCCGATGAGATGGTGAGGGACTTTGACTGGATCCCTGAAGCAGTGGGTATCACCTCCGATATCGCCGGTCTCTGCAATGTGGAGATCCCCAAAGATGTCTATTGTTTTCCGGTTTATCCCATTGGCGCAGGCAAGAGCCTGGAGCAGGTCATCGATGATAAATCCTGGGAGGGACTGAAGGCGAGGATGGGGGACGACATCCCCGAAGACTATGCAAGGAGGCTCTCAGAAGAGCTTGAAATCATAAAGTCCATGGGGTTTGCGGGCTACTTCCTTATCGTTGCCGATTATATCCAATATGCAAAGGGGCATGACATCCCCGTAGGCCCCGGCCGTGGGAGTGCTGCCGGGTCGTTGGTGGCCTACAGTCTGAAGATCACCGACATCGACCCCATAAGGTGGAA
>JBEKLI010000236.1:0-4350 GCA_050010275.1 Desulfomonilia bacterium
CATGGCCCAGGGTATGGCCGAAGTTCAGAATCCTCCGCAGGCCACCCTCCCGTTCATCCTTGCTTACAACAAAAGCCTTATCACGTGCACACAAGTTCACAATTTTCTCATAATCAAGCTCATTCGCATTTTCGAGCTCGTCGAAGAGGTCCTTATCCATGATAATGCCGTACTTAATGACCTCGGCCATGGCTTCTTTTATGTGGAGCGGTTCAAGTGTACCCAGGAAGTCAATGTCGCTGAGCACAAAAACAGGCTGATGGAAAGTGCCGACGAGATTTTTACCATGCTTGATATCAATGCCCGTCTTTCCGCCTATGCTTGAATCCACCTGGGCGAGCAGCGTAGTGGGTACCTGGACCACGGGGATGCCCCGCATGAAGATGCTGGAAGCAAAGGCGGCAAGGTCCCCAATAACACCGCCGCCTACGGCAAGACAGATCCATTGCCTGTTCGCCTGTGCGGAGAACATCTCTTCGAGGACTTTCATCAGAAAAGGGAATGACTTTGAAGACTCACCGGAAGGTATGGTTATCGTGTGGTGCTTTAATCCGGTAAGCGAAGAGCGGATAAGCCTGTTATAGAGTTTGAGCACTTGTTCATCAACAAGAACCAGAGCACCTTCCGGCATGATATGCCGGGAGATGTATTTCCGTATTTCTTTGAAGATCCCCTTTCCGATATAGACGGGATACGGTGTATTGGTAACCAGGACGGCAATGGGCTTCAGGATGTCCTTTGTAAGGTCGAAGATCTCCCGAGCCACTTCCTGAGGGGTTTTGTCATCAGTGTCTATGATAAAATCGGCATCTTCATAGGACGGCGTTCTTTCGAGGAGGAGGCTGTGCGCCTTTTCGTTCCACAGAGGCCTGCCGGAGTCTTCCGGGACCCGCGTTGCAAGGTTTTCAAAAGATGTGTGCAAATAAACGATGTGGCCGCAGGCCTTCATTATCGCCCTGTTGGCCGGATTTACGGGAAGACCCCCGCCGGTTGCCACAACGGTATGCTTTTCCTTCCCGGCAATCTCAATCAAGGCTTCTCTCTCCAGGTTCCTGAATGCAGCCTCTCCCACACAGGCAAAGATCTCGTTTATGGAGCTGCATAACTTTGTGCTGATATATTCATCAAGATCGATGAATGGATGGTTAAGGAGTTCCGCAAGTCTCCTGCCTGCAGTAGTCTTACCTGACCCCATAAAGCCCGTGAGAAAGATCATAGGCTCTCCCAGTACTTCCTGTGCTCATCAAATGTCTTTTTAAGGGCATCCATGCTCGGTTGGGTAAAGCCGGCCATGATGGCGGAAGATACAGCGATAATCGCCATGGCCTCCCCTACTACCGATGCCGCAGGGACAGCGCACACATCCGAGCGTTCATAGCTTGCCCGTACTGCAGCACCCGTGCGCATGTCAAAGGAGGGCAGCCCTTTCTTGAGGGTGGGAATCGGTTTCATTGTACATCTGAGAACTACGGGTTGGCCGTTGGTCACACCGCCCTCCAGGCCGCCGGCATTGTTGGAAGACCTGGTCTTGGGGTGAGTCGGTATTATCGGGTCATGGACCATAGATCCGGGGAGCGCACCGCACGCAACTCCGGCGCCGATCTGAACCGCCTTGATAGCCGGGATGGACATCAGATGCATGGACAGCTGCGCATCGAGGCGTTGTTCCCACTGAGTGTATGAGCCGATGCCTGCAGGAAGGCCTTCAATCACTGTGGTGAATTCACCGCCGATGGAGTCGCCGGTGCCGGCAATATCATGGATAATTTTTTCCATGTCGCGGGTTGAGGCTTTATCCGGGCAAAAAACGCCGGATGCATCCCGTTTACTCTGGTCAAACGGTCCATCATAGGTTGATGTGCCGATCCTGGTCACCCAGGAATAAGCCTTTATACTTAAGGTTGAAAGAAAAGACCGCAAGAGTCCACCCACAGCTACCCTTCCGGCAGTCTCCCGGGCACTCGAACGCTCGAGCACATTTCTTAAGTCCGTGTGCCTGAATCTTGCCGCACCCGCAAGGTCGGCATGGCCGGGCCGTGGTGTATTGAGTTCTCTTCCCGGGCTGATCTCCCAGGGATCCATGAATTCCTTCCAGTTCTCAAAATCCTTGTTCCATATCGCAAGGAGCACCGGACTTCCCAGAGTGATGCCTCCCCTGATCCCTGAGAGAACATCCACGGTATCCTGCTCGATGGACATGCGGCCACCCCTGCCATAGCCTTTCTGGCGCCTCTTAAGATCGGCATCGATGGAGTCCCTGTCTACCTTGAGACCTGCGGGCAGACCGTCAAGAAAGGCAAAGATACCCCTGCCGTGGGACTCACCTGCTGTATAAAAAAGGAGCATGAAACCTCCGGTATAAAATCGATTGGACGTGATTATGATTGATTGTACCGGCAATTGTCAACAGATAGGGGAGTATGTATGGGCATAAGTTGTAAGTTTTAGGTTTGAGGCGCTGAAATAGCTCAATTGTATGATTGAATACCTCAAACCTAAAACTTCAAACATCAATCTGAAAATCAAACCCTAAAAGGTTATCTTTGTTGCCAATCTGTATGTTCTCCCGGATACCGGGTACCAGAATGTCCCGGCCGGTGTCTTGTCCAGGAATTCGCGCGATCGGTCATTCAGAAGGTTGTCCGCCTTGAAGGATATCGACGCGTTCCGGTTCACATCTATTACGACGCCTGCGTTGAGGAGATAGCGGTTATTCGTCTTGACCGTATTGGCTTCGTCAGCATAAGAGCCTTGCCGGAACTGATACGAGGCGGTAAAGGTAGTATTCCTGCCTGCGATTTCAGGGAAATAGTCAGCCTGTAAATTGAGCACCTGAGGCGGTTTCTGTTTCAGATTCTTCCCCTTAAACGGGCCGCTTTCATAGGTATAGTCATTCAGGATGTAATTGCTCGAGAGCATGACCGCGCTCACCGGCGCAACCCATCCGGATGCCTCTATCCCGGTTGCCTTGGCCTTGTTGACATTTATATAGGAAAAAGAGTTCGGCGCCGGGAAATCCATCTTAATGAGGTCTCGAAACGTGGTGATGAAATAGTCTATACTGAAGCCATATGTGTTCATCGAGAAAGACGGGCCTATATCCCAGCTGAAAGAACTCTCGGGTTTAAGATCGGGATTCCGTATGAAGGTGAAAAAGGTTGATGGTGCGTAGAGCTGGCCCATGGTCGGCTCGAGGTATCCGGTCCCGGCATTGGTCTTGAGCTGTACGTGATCGATCACGTTCCACACGGCACCGGCATGGTAGGACCACCAGTCCTTGAAATAATAACTGTGATCGTACCTGCCGGAGAGGTCCACGAGCACGGGCTTGATATCTATGTCCGTAGAAAAGCTCCCCGAGGCGGTGCTGCGGGTGTGAATCCCGAAGTCGTTGCTGTTCATCCGTTCCCAGAGATACTGGACCCCTGGTGTAAGGGTGAAGATGCCGATCTTTTTCGTGTAGGCGGCTGAGAAGTTTTTATCGTCGAGCCGTGTTATGCTGTTTCCGAACATCTCGCTTTCGTTATGGGTTCTGTTCGTCACCATCCATACTCTCATATCGAGCAGTTGGTCGTCAGGGAGGATCTTTTTGGTTTCAACCAGGTAGGTGTCCTGGTTGAAGTTAACCTTATCATTGGGCGTAATGAAGCCTGCCGTCCCTTCACTTCCCGGTGAACCGCTCTGCTGGTCGATGAAGTTCCCCATAAGAGAGGTCTGCCAGCCTTTCACATCGAACATGGCCTTCATGAGACCCGTAGTGTTATTGGTGCCGTTATTCTCCCGGCGGGTCCATGTCCCATTGTCACGCTCATAGCGGAAGCCATTGTCTGCGAATGCATGGGTGAGGTTTGCCAATATCCCCACCTCACCTGCATGGGTGCTTATGTGCCCGTGGTAAAGGCCATTGTCGTAGGTGCCCTGGGATGCCGTAAAATCGTATTCGTTGACCATTGCCGGATTCTTGGTGACGAGGTTGATGACCCCGCCCATGGCCGCTTTGCCGAAGTCAGCGCTGTTGCTGCCCTTGATGATCTCGACCTGATCCAGATCCGGCAGCATAAACCGGGATATGTCTACGATATCGCCGGTGACCGGGTTCATGGGTATGCCGTCCAGCATGATGAGGGTCTGCTGGAAATCGGAGCCTCTCAGCATTACCGGTGATGTCTGGGCTCCGCCGTAATCGGAGAGATCTACTGAAGATGCCTTGCGCAGCGCCTCCTGGGTGTCAACGAGACCCGATACTTCGGGCCCCGGCGTGATGATATCCGAGAAAGAGGTGGGTGCCTTTTCCGCAACAGAGCCCTGGACGTTCTTTTCCACCGTGGGAGTGACGACGATGATGATGTT
>JBEKLI010000237.1:0-4331 GCA_050010275.1 Desulfomonilia bacterium
CAGCGCCGAAGACGAGAACGGTGTATCCGATATAAGAGCCCATGGTGAAGAAATCACCATGGGCGAAGTTGATGAGCTTCAGAACGCCATAGACCATCGAGTATCCGAGCGCAATGAGCGCATAGAACGACCCGATGGTCAGGCCGTTGATGAGCTGCTCGAGCAACAGTTGCATGTATCGTTACGCTTAATTCTCTTTTATGCTACTTCGAGATCACGATCTTGCCCGCGTCGTCCACCACATAGAGGTAGAACGGGACGCCCACACGGTCGCCCTGAGCGGTGAACCCGATGGGGCCTGTGATCCCCGGGACCTTCTTCGCCTTGTTCCTCAGGAAGTCGGCGATCTTATCGGAATCCGTGGACTTGGTCTTGTCGATGGCGTACGCAATGATGTTCACCGCATCTGCCGCGTAAATGGGCCACGGGCTTGAAGGGATGTCGCCGTACTTTGCCTTGTAGGCGGCGAGGAAGTCCTTGGCCTCCTTGTAGGGCAGGTCGCCGGGAAGAGGCTCGTTCGTCATGTAGCAGCCCTTGGCAACGGTTACCCCGGCGATCTTCACGAACTCCTCATTGATGGCCGCATTGCCGCCGACAAAGGGGCACTTGAGCCCAATGTCGCGGGCCTGGGTCACAAGCAGAGCGGCCTCAGCATAGTAGCCGGTGTAGTACCAGACATCGGGCTTGCTCTCGCGCAGGTTGGTGAGTGGGACTTTATAGTCCTTCTCGCCGGGCGTGATGGCATCGTAGAACACGATCTCCACCTTCTTGGCCTTTACCAGGGCATCCAGTGCCTTCTTGGTGTCCTCGGCCAGGCCTTTGCCGAACGCGGTGTTGTCGTGCATGATGGCGATCCGTTTGGCCCTGAACTTGGAAGGCACCGTAGCGGCGAAGAACTTGCCCTGGGAATCGTCACGGCCGCAGGTGCGGAAGAAGTATTTAAACCCCCGCTCGGTGAGCCTCACCGCGGTGACGCCATAGCCGATGTTGACCTTCTTGAATTTCTCGTAGATGTTGGATGCCGGTTCGCATACCGATGAACCGTAGGTGGAAACAACCGCCACCACTTCCTTCTGGCCGACGAGCTTCTGGGCGGCCAATGCACCGGTCTTGGGTTCGCCGGCATCGTCCTCCACCTTGATCTCGATCTTACGGCCGCCTAAGATGCCGCCCTTCTTGTTGATGAGGTCTGCCGCGATCTCGCATGACTGCTTAGCCATCTGGCCCTCGTATGCCCAGGCTCCCGTGATGGGCCCCTGGAGTCCGATCACGACCGGTTCCTTCTCTGCCGAATACACTGCCGGAACAGCCATGAATATCAGGATACTGGCTACAAAAAGATACTTCACGAACTTCATCTCTCATACCCCCTCGAAAAAAGTTTTGGAAATCTCCTCTGATCCGCACACCAGGACAATATGATCATAAGTGTGCGGGTATTCCTCCTTATGTAATGCCCCCTGTTAAAATCCACCTGATGTGGTGTGGGATCAACACTATATGAGGGGGAGCGGCATACTGTCAATGACAAACTCGGAAGGAGCGGACTGAAGCTGCGACATGGAGTGACCCCCTGGTTAATTGGTTTTGCTGGCCCTTATGACACTAGGCGAAAGGCTATCGTGCTCCCGCTCCCACTGGAGGAGCACAATGGCAATGATAACCGACAAGCCGCCTGCGATCTGGAGGGCGGAAAGCGACTCGCCCAGGAGGAAGAACGCCATGAAGGCCGCTGCGATCGGTTCAAGGGTTGCCGTGATGATGGTGCGTGTGGAGCGGATGTAGTTGACGCCCGCGAGGTACAAACCAAAGGGGATCAGCGTGCCGAAGATGACGATGTAGAGGATGGAAGCCCATTGGATGAGCGTGTACGACTGAGACAAGACACTCAACGGCCTGTGAACTACATTCAAGGACAATGCCGAGAACAGGAACCCATAGACCAGAACGGTCCAGGGGTTATATTGGTGCATGCCCTTTTCGCTGAGAAGGGTCGTTGAGGCGAAGGCAATGGCCGAGAGCAGGGCCCACATGATGCCCGCGCGGTTCATGGTGAGGAGCGAAAGGTTGTAGCCGCCGACAACCAGATAACATCCGGCTACGGAGAGCACCAGCGCGAGCACCTTCAGGAATGTCATACGCTCATGCCAGAACAGCATGGAATAGCATGCCACCAGGACAGGCGCCAGGTACTGAACGAGTATTGCAGCCGCCACCTGGATTTTGCTGATGGCAAAGAAGTACGAGAGCTGCATCAATGCCATGAACACGCCGCCGAACAGGAAGAGGTGGCCGATATCACGCAACCGGATCTTGAGCAGTGATGGCCTCCAGAGAGACAGGATTGTGATCAGAATCACTGCAGACAGCACGACCCGGGTCTGGACCAGGATGAACGGCGACATGCCCGCATTGAAGAGGGCTTTCCCTGTCGTCCCGCACGAGGCCCACAAGAGGGCCGCGGCCATCACGCAGAGATAGCCTCTTATTGTACCGGTCTTCATGGATGCGCTCACAGCTGCGATGCGATGACCATCCTCTGGACATTCGCCGTGCCGTCGATGGCCTTCATGAGGCGGGCGTCATGATAAATCCGGGTGATCTCATTTTGGCCGGCAATGGCCTTTTGCCCGAGCATCTCCATGCCGAAGGAGGCGACATCCATGAGCGTCTCGGAGGCAAAGAGCTTGGACATGGACGCCTCCATGGTGAAGGGCTTGCCTGCATCGATTCGCATCAATGCGTCCTGGTAGAGAAGGCGTGCCGCATGAAGCCTCGTAGCAAGATCAGAAAGGGTGAAGGTGACACCCTGGAATGCGCTCAGGGGCTTGCCGAATTGGATATGGTCTTTTGTATGGGTAAGGATCAGATCCAGCGCGAGGCCTGCCTCGCCGACACAGTTTGCAGCCACCAGGGGCCTGCCTTTGTCCAGGGTCTCCATGAAGAGAAGATAACCGCTGCCCTCCTCGCCCAGGAGACACTCGGCAGGGATGAGGACGTTATCAAAGGATACGCTGCCCATGACACCATGCGAACAGCCCAAAGTATCATAAGGCTCGCCAACGGATATTCCGGGAAGATCCGCATCCACCACAAAGGCATTCAGCGAGGCCCTGCCCTTGGCCTTCTCTCTGGCGGCAAAGACGATGAATATGCGCGCTATTGCATGGTTGATGACAATGCTCTTGGTGCCGCTTATGAGGTAATGATCGCCCTTTTTTTGTGCCGTCGTGGTGATGGATGTAATGTCGGAGCCTGCGGATTCCTCGGTAAGGCAGAACCCGGCAGGCGCATGGTCCCTGGCAATGGCCGAGAGGTATTTCTTGTGGATTGTGTTCTTGCAGGCGTCTCCGATCATCTCGGCGCAGTGGACGGTGGTCAGGGGGCCATAGAGCGTGCCGGGGAGCTCGTGGCTCAAGAGTTCATAAACGATCCCGGCGCTCAGGTAATCAAGACCTCTGCCGCCGTACTGTTGGGGAATCAGGAGGGCGTGATATCCCTTCCGGGCATATGCCTCAAAGAGCCTGCCTGCACGTTCCACCTTGCCGATATCTTCCGCCAACAGGGCAGGAACCTCCTGTGCAAAGGCCTTGGCCTCTTCTAAGAGTTTTTGCTGCATGGGGCTCAGGTCGGTCATGGTTTTTTTCTCCAAGTCAAGAAGTCGAGGTATTCGGACAGTTCACCAAGTTTGTCTTCGCTCAAGTCCATGTCTCGTATACGTGCCATGATCTGCTCTTTTCTGGAGGATGACTCCGAAGGTCGTGCGTTTGAGGCATCATCAAAGGGACCGATGAAGTAATCGAGGTTTTTTTCCAGCAGACGGGCGAAGTCTTCGATCTGGTGGAGGTAGAGCCTGCGTTTCCCCAGTTCATAATTGGACAATGCCGCCTGGGTTATGCCAAGGGTCTGGGCAAGATCCACCTGGGTCAAGCCCTTTTCCTCCCGCGCCTTCTGTATCTTCTTGCCTATCTCCTTGAAACCCATGATGGTCTCTCCTTTGGGACCGCTTCCATGTAGGGTGCCTGCGCAGAAAAATGCAAGCCCATTCTCATCTCCCGAGGCGGAAGTCCTTGACAGCGATATAACAAAAAGAGGATAATTATAACATATTGTTATATTAGAGGAGCAAAGACATGTTCGATTATATCATGACCGATGCACAGAAGAAACTGAGAGACGAGGCCCGGGCCTTCACCAAGTGGGTGCCCAAGCAACTCATCCTCGACATGGATGCCGAGAAAGTGCAGTTCCCCCGCGAATATCTTCAGGAGGCGGGCAGGAGGAACCTGCTGGGGCTCAGGCTGCCCAAGGAGCTGGGCGGCAGGGGCCTG
>JBEKLI010000238.1:0-4317 GCA_050010275.1 Desulfomonilia bacterium
GCGGATTGCCGACGACGGCGTTGAGCTTGGGGTTGACGCGGGAGATCTGCTCGAGATAAGCCTCTACAACCTCCCGGGATGTGATTTTGCCGGTACGGATCATCTCAGCGAGCTGGTGTGCAGGGAGGAACACCAGCTCTTGCCGTGTGAATCCTTTTACCGCAGGTTCATCTGCCTGGGCTTCACAGATGCACAGTCCCAGGAACAGGAAAAATGAAATGGTAAGGATGGGTATTCCATAAGAATGAAATCTAAACCGGATGTGCCATGTATTCATAGCGTATCTCCTCTCTCATATGATCATTTTACATCAAGCGTGCAGGGGAAGGAATGGGGGAAAACGGATACAGCTTTAAATCAAGGACGGATTCATATTTAAAAAAAATTGCAGATCTCTGCGGACGGGTGGCCAAGATAAAAGAAATCATTGGGTGGCACGGGCCAAGGCCGAAGGCCTTGCCCGTGGCAGCCGCATTTTTTAGGTTCATCACGGTAAAGCATCGGTTTCGTAACAGGAGGCGATCTCACCGAAATAGAGGGTGTGGTAGTCTTTTGCCGGATAGAGGTCATGAAGGGCCCCATCGAGATAAGCGGGGTCCATGGGCGCCTTGAAACAGATCCGGCATTCGAGATGGATGCCCGGCACCTGGAGAACCGGGGAGAGAGTCTGCTGCGCCGCCACAGGAATCAGATTGCAGGCCTTGAACTTGTCCAGATCCCGTCCGGATTTAGAGCCGCAGAACATGAGGGCGTCTTTCATATCCCCCATCGGAAAGGTGACAGTGAAATCAGAAGCCTTTTCCATGATGGAGAAGGTATGGCGAGAGTCGCGCACAGCCACCATGAAAACGGGCCGTTGCCAGATGAACCCGACCAGGCACCAGCCGATGGTCATGGTGTTCATGGAGTCTCCTGCCTTGACGGTCAGGAAGGCGCCTTTTTTAATCCGGGTTGTCAGGGTTTCGGAAATGGCAAGGGGATCGCAATTTTTCATGATGAACTCCTTTTATGGACGATAGTAGAGACATGTTTATCGGGTCTGTTCTCTGGCAATGATATCATACGATCATCTTCATTGCGACTTTGCACGAGAAGTCAAGTCCCAATCATCAAGCCTCATAAGCTGCAACGACATCTCGAACCACCTGAGTCTCTCGATTCTCATGCCCACCACCAGAAGTCCTCGCTTCCCTTCAGAAAATAAATCTGCCCCTTTATCCTCTTCAGTTAACCTACCTGACAGGATAGATCTACGAAAGAGATATTAGATAAAGGCAATCCGAATATTTTGGCACATTATTTTTGGTTTAGATCGATCAGAAATAGCTTGAGATATATAGTTATTTGAAAGACCAAATTTATTTAGGATCGTATAATGATCTGGCTATGTCTCTATACGCCCCTTGATAAAGTTTTCATGAACTTTATTATAATTTGCATTAGAGGCATGAGGGTTTATTTTGCTGTTTTAGGAGGATGAAGATGTTTTGTTGTGTTTTGATCCAGAGGTTGAAATTTTCTCTGGTCATTTCGTGGATCTGCGTTGCGGTCACCCTCTCGGGAACAGTCTTTGCTGAGGACCGACTGTTACCCTTAGACCTCTCATCGGTCCCTGAGCAAACGAGGAGCCAGCTGCCGCTCCCTTACGGCTTATCAGTGAATTATACCTATGTGAGCGAAGATCTCGACATTAGGAAATTCGACCTCCAGGTTGATGGCCAGCGACTCCCATCATCTCTTGTAAGTCTAGACAGCTTGCATCAAAGGACCCAGGCTGAGACAGTCCGTATAGATGCCTGGCTGATGTCTTTTCTTGATCTTTACGGCATTGGAGGCTTTGTCAACGGGACCGCCAAGCACTTAGACATTAACATTAATCAAGCACAATTCGCTTCTCTTCCGCCATCTTTTCAAAAGCTCCTGCCCCAAGACATCCTATCGCCCGGTTTTTCTATTGACTATCATGGGACGGTCTATGGCTTTGGAGGTATGCTCGGTGGCGGATATGGGCCTTTCTTCTACAGCTATGATGTGAATTATACCTGGACAAACATCAATCGGCTCAAAACCTCAGTGGATACCCTGATCCAGGAGATAAGGGTTCAATACAAGATGGATGCCTTTGGAAACAAAGTTTCTGTTTACACCGGAGCGTCTAATGAGGATATCAAGGCAAGGCAGTCGGGTACGTATGATTTGAATGGGACTCACCTTGAATTCTCTCTAGAAGCACGGTCGGCCCATCCATGGAACGCCCTTATAGGCACAGAGGTGGAGTTCACCCCACACTGGAATCTGACCTTAGAAGATGGGTTCAGCGGGAGAAACCAGATTACATCATCACTGGGATATCGATTCTGATACAGCCTTGATAAAACATTCATAAGAATTGGAAGAAATGGTGTGCCTCACGCTCGATCAATCCCTTATGCTCATCTCAATACAAGTAAGTGAGTGAGCAGGAAGCTGAATATCAAAGGCAGCTCCACTTCCTTCGCGGGTAATCCTCATGGCTTTATTACTCTTTCTGATTTGTACCGCATTGGGTTCAGCGTAGGTATTATATTGAACAGGATTGGGATGTGACATTTCCAGATAGTTATCAACAGAGATGACCCTGATACCCCTTAAGAGGCACGCGGCATTCACTGCAGCATCATAATGCCGATTCACCAAAAAGAGTGACAGTTTGTTATCGGTCCGAGTTGTTGAGAGATCAAGCACAGGAAGTCCCGTCTCGTGAGGGATTACAGGGCAATCTACATGGCTTGAAAGGAGCATCTCGCCGGCATGCTCGGTGTATATTTTAAAGACAAGTCCGGAAGGGGTGAGGAATGTGCCCTTACGGCTTGAGCATATTATACCGATACAATTTACCATTTGAGAGAGGTTGGCGAGCGGTATTTCCGGGCCGTAGCGATGGAACATGTTCAACATACTTGCCACCCATAAACCGTCCCTAAGATTAAAATTGGTCTCGATCACATCGGAGTAAAAGGCATACCATAGATTCCATTCATCAAATGCCAGTGCAATCTTCTTCCCCGCCGGGGAATGTGTCCTGACGTCTCTGGCGTTATCGGCCACAAAATCTTCCATATACTTAAGAGAACCGAGAATGTCGTAATAGACTTTTCTGGAACCGCTCCGTTCGCGGTGAAGAAACTGGTGGAGAATATGATATCTGATCGTATAAAAAAAGTTCGGTCCATAGAGGTGAACCGATAAGAAATCCATCTCCTTTCCAGCCCCTTCCAGCACAGTTCGATTGATGTCATCACGTCTCCCAAGTACAGCCATCATGATCGGGTTGACATCATCACGCTTCCTGGAAGGCCACATGGTGCCGCATCCGATGAGTTTTATCTTCGGGTCAACCCGCCGCATAGTCTGTGCATATTCATTGAAGGTTATTACGTATTGAGCCGGGTTCATATTTCCGGTCTCAAAAAACGAGAACATCTCATTGCCTAGCGTCCAATACGTTACTCCGTAAGGCTCTGGATGACCGTTTTGCGAACGCAGAGCACCCCAGCGTGAGTCCCTCGATCCATTACAGTATTCCACCCAGGCGGCGGCCTCTTCGGCTGTGCCTGACCCCACGTTGACGGTAAGCTGAGGTTCTGCACCGACCTCTTTGCACAACTCCATGAACTCGTCTGTGCCAAAGTGATTATCTTCCAGCGGGCCAAGATGTTTACCCAGCAACGGGAATCTATTCCATGCCTTGTTCTTCACCCTGGGTCTCTGGGCTCTCGGCCCTATCCCGTCCCGCCAATGGTACGTGTCAGCAAAACACCCTCCGGGATACCGGATCAAGGGGGGATGAATCGATCTTATGGCATCAACAAGTTCCCGGCGCACGGCGCCAAGAAACATTTTCGGTGACTCGCCTTCAGCCCAAATACCACCATTGATACACTTTCCGAGATGCTCAATGGAATGACCATACTGTGTGCGAGGTAAAGCATGAAGTACTTCCGGTTCTATGGTAATCGAGGCCCGCAAGGGTCTGTCTGCAACTCCCTTTCCGCTGGATCTGTTAAATGCCATGTCCTTATTCTACCGTATGTTTTTATTTTGTATACAGCAAGGTTCAACTGTAGAGATCAGAACGACTATGCTATAAAGATAAAAAATCTCTGTGAGAGAAACTTGAACTGATCGATAGGTTACATTATATAGCAATGGTTTCTTTGAAATGGAGCCGGTAATGGCGTTGATTCAGTGCCCGGAATGCACTACTCAAATATCAGAACTGGCCGTTGTATGCCCGAATTGCGGGAAGCCTCAACTCCGCATTGCAAAGCACTCATT